>NZ_CP100390.1:3372500-3592500 GCF_026016465.1 Alkalimarinus alittae | reverse complement strand
GTGGATGCCTTGGCAGTCAGAGGCGATGAAGGACGTAGAAACCTGCGATAAGCATTGGGGAGCTGGTAAACAAGCTTTGATCCAATGATTTCCGAATGGGGAAACCCACCTGTCATCAGACAGGTATCTTTTACTGAATACATAGGTAAAAGAGGCGAACCGGGAGAACTGAAACATCTAAGTACCCCGAGGAAAAGAAATCAACCGAGATTCCCCTAGTAGCGGCGAGCGAACGGGGAGTAGCCCTTAAGCTACTTTGTTGTTAGTGGAATGTACTGGAAAGTACAGCCATAGTGGGTGATAGCCCCGTACACGAAAACGGCATAGTAGTGAAATCGAGTAGGACGGGACACGTGGTATCCTGTTTGAACATGGGGGGACCATCCTCCAAGGCTAAATACTCCTGACTGACCGATAGTGAACCAGTACCGTGAGGGAAAGGCGAAAAGAACCCCTGTGAGGGGAGTGAAATAGATCCTGAAACCGTATGCGTACAAGCAGTGGGAGCAGACTTGTTCTGTGACTGCGTACCTTTTGTATAATGGGTCAGCGACTTAATTTCAGTAGCAAGGTTAACCGAATAGGGGAGCCGTAGAGAAATCGAGTCTTAATAGGGCGTATAGTTGCTGGGATTAGACCCGAAACCGAGTGATCTATCCATGTGCAGGTTGAAGGTTGAGTAACATCAACTGGAGGACCGAACCCACTGTCGTTGAAAAGCCAGGGGATGACGTGTGGATAGGAGTGAAAGGCTAATCAAACTCGGAGATAGCTGGTTCTCCTCGAAAGCTATTTAGGTAGCGCCTCGTGAATTACCATTGGGGGTAGAGCACTGTTTCGGCTAGGGGGTCATCTCGACTTACCAACCCGATGCAAACTCCGAATACCGATGAGTACAATCACGGGAGACACACGGCGGGTGCTAACGTCCGTCGTGGAAAGGGAAACAACCCAGACCGCCAGCTAAGGTCCCAAAGTGTATGTTAAGTGGGAAACGATGTGGGAAGGCACAGACAGCTAGGAGGTTGGCTTAGAAGCAGCCATCCTTTAAAGAAAGCGTAATAGCTCACTAGTCGAGTCGGCCTGCGCGGAAGATGTAACGGGGCTAAAACATACCACCGAAGCTGCGGATGCGTGTTTACACGCATGGTAGAGGAGCGTTCTGTAGGCTGTTGAAGCGGAATTGAGAAGTTCCGTGGAGGTATCAGAAGTGCGAATGCTGACATGAGTAACGATAATGCGGGTGAAAAACCCGCACGCCGGAAGACCAAGGGTTCCTGCGCAACGCTAATCGGCGCAGGGTGAGTCGGCCCCTAAGGCGAGGCTGAAAAGCGTAGTCGATGGGAAACAGGTTAATATTCCTGTACCGCATATAACTGCGATGGGAGGACGGAGAAGGCTAGGCCAGCAACCTATCGGATGGTTGTTTAAGGTCGTAGGCTGGACACTTAGGCAAATCCGGGTGTCCATTAAGGCTGAGAACTGATGACGAGGTCTCTTTTACGAGACTGAAGTGGTTGATGCCATGCTTCCAGGAAAAGTCCCTAAGCTTCAGGTTATATGAGACCGTACCCCAAACCGACACAGGTGGTCAGGTAGAGAATACCAAGGCGCTTGAGAGAACTCGGGTGAAGGAACTAGGCAAAATGGTGCCGTAACTTCGGGAGAAGGCACGCTGTTGAGGGTGATCGGACTTGCTCCGTAAGCTTTTGACAGTCGAAGATACCAGATGGCTGCGACTGTTTATTAAAAACACAGCACTCTGCAAACTCGTAAGAGGACGTATAGGGTGTGACACCTGCCCGGTGCCGGAAGGTTAATTGATGGGGTTAGCTTCGGCGAAGCTCTTGATCGAAGCCCCGGTAAACGGCGGCCGTAACTATAACGGTCCTAAGGTAGCGAAATTCCTTGTCGGGTAAGTTCCGACCTGCACGAATGGTGTAACGATGGCCATGCTGTCTCCACCCGAGACTCAGTGAAATTGAAATCGCTGTTAAGATGCAGTGTATCCGCGGCTAGACGGAAAGACCCCGTGAACCTTTACTATAGCTTCACAGTGAACTTTGAGCCTACTTGTGTAGGATAGGTGGGAGGCTTTGAAACCCGGACGCTAGTTCGGGCGGAGCCACCCTTGAAATACCACCCTGGTATGTTTGAGGTTCTAACTCAGGTCCGTAATCCGGATCGAGGACACTGTGTGGTGGGTAGTTTGACTGGGGCGGTCTCCTCCCAAAGAGTAACGGAGGAGCACGAAGGTGTGCTAAGCATGGTCGGACATCATGCGGTTAGTGTAATGGCATAAGCGCGCTTAACTGCGAGACAGACACGTCGAGCAGGTACGAAAGTAGGTCATAGTGATCCGGTGGTTCTGTATGGAAGGGCCATCGCTCAACGGATAAAAGGTACTCCGGGGATAACAGGCTGATACCGCCCAAGAGTTCACATCGACGGCGGTGTTTGGCACCTCGATGTCGGCTCATCACATCCTGGGGCTGAAGCCGGTCCCAAGGGTATGGCTGTTCGCCATTTAAAGTGGTACGCGAGCTGGGTTTAGAACGTCGTGAGACAGTTCGGTCCCTATCTGCCGTGGACGTTGGAAATTTGAGAAGAGTTGCTCCTAGTACGAGAGGACCGGAGTGAACGAACCTCTGGTGTTCGGGTTGTTACGCCAGTAGCATTGCCCGGTAGCTATGTTCGGACAGGATAACCGCTGAAAGCATCTAAGCGGGAAGCCCCCTTCAAGATAAGATTTCCCTGGAGCTTCGAGCTCCCTAAAGGGCCCTTAAAGACTATGAGGTTGATAGGCTGGGTGTGTAAGCGTTGTGAGGCGTTGAGCTAACCAGTACTAATTGCCCGTGAGGCTTGACTATATAACGCCCAAATAGTTTTGAGTCTGAAACGATCAAAACGAAAATATTTACCGGATAATGTGATTATGATCCGATATGTTATAAAACTTAATTTACTTGCTAAATGTTAAAGACATTGCGAAATTGTTGTTAACTGATCAAAAAGATAAATCATCTTCGATCAGCTAGCCAAGGTTTTGCCTGATGACAATAGCGAACTGGAACCACCTGATCCCATCCCGAACTCAGTCGTGAAACGGTTCTGCGCCGATGGTAGTGTGGGGTCTCCCCATGTGAGAGTAGGTCATCGTCAGGCATCTAAATACGAAACCCCGGTAGGTTATCCTACCGGGGTTTTTTATTGTCTGGAAGAAAGTGGCGTGAGATGTAGGCTTAAACTAGTGGGGCTGCGATACGCTAGGGGCACTTCACCGTAGCCTTGATGCTGCGAAGCGGAATAAGCGTTACAAACAACCTAAACACTTAGGCTGTCCATTAATCGTTCTAAAGTATCATCCTTGAAAGCGTCATATCCAAATACTTGTTCCATGGTAGAATTAGTCTTGCTTCAACCCCATTATGGTTATTTGTGGTTACAAGTGACGGGCAAGGTTTGATTTATCATGCATGACAAAGAAATAACGGTTTCGCTAAGCTGGGTAAAGGGGCTTGTTACGTTTGCAGAGCAACAAGGTTGTGAGAGAGCAACGTTATTCAAAAAGTCAGGCTTGGCTATTGATGCGCTAGAAAAAGCACAAAGACTGACAATGGATGAGACGGTTAATTTATGGGGTGCCTGCATTAGTGAAACCAGAGATCCATTCTTTGGTTTACATCTTGGAGAGCAGGTAAGGCCTTCAACGTTTCATATCGTGGGTTACACTTTAATGAATTCTGCAAGCCTGTGTGAGGCATTTGATAAGCTAAATCAATATCAAAGGCTTATTAGTGAAGGGGGTGTTTTTCAGAGAGTGCCTAGTGCTAAAGGTGTTTGGCTGATTTATCATCCCCGGCCTGCGACCATCCCATTTTTTTATCATCAGATAGATGCTGTGCTAACCGCTTTTTTGGCTTTCTCTAGGTGGGTGACGGGTAAAAAAATTCAGCCCATTGAGGTTTCGCTTAATAGAGTCTCTGTAGACTCTTTAGATGAATATAAGCGGGTATTTAATGTAACTCCAAACTTTAATGCAGAATTCGATGGTTTATTAATGACACATGATACGATGTCGCTACCTTTGTTAGAAGCAGATGAGGAGTTGCGCGAAATTCATGAGCGTCATGCAAGGCAGAGATTAATAGCATTACAAAAAACAAAGACTACAGCTGATCAGGTATCAATGATTCTTCAGACGCATATGGCTGACTCTGATGCGGGAAGGTTATTCGTTGCTAAAAAAATAGGCCTGAATGAAAAAGGGCTGCAGCGTAAATTGGCTGAAGAAGGCGTTACCTTTCAAGGTTTATATAACGAAATAAGGAAGCGCTTAGCTCTGGATTATGTCTCGGATACTGGCATTCCATTAGCGGAAGTCTCGATAATGCTAGGTTTTTCAGATTCAAGTGCATTCTATAGGGCTTTTAAGCGGTGGACAGGCTGCACGCCAGGAAATTACCGAGAGCTTTCCTGTCGATAAAATGGTTTTGTCAGGCACCTAGGGTACTAATTTATATTGATAAACCTCGTTTATTGATTGATTAGCGAATACAATATTGTTTGGTTTAGCGCATAACGCGAGATTAGGAGTGAAGGTTATGTCAGGTAAAGATCGATTAGTCATTTTTGATACAACACTAAGAGACGGGGAGCAGAGCCCCGGTGCATCAATGACGAAGGCTGAGAAGATTCGTATTGCTAAGTCATTAGAAAAAATGAAAGTCGATGTGATTGAGGCGGGTTTTGCAATTGCTAGTCCAGGAGACTTTGATGCAGTAAAAGCAATTGCTGAAACGATTAAAGATTCGACAATATGTAGCTTGTCTCGAGCGCTTGACAAAGATATTGACCGTGCCGCAGAGGCGTTGAAAAACGCAAACTCATCGAGAATACATACGTTTATCGCAACGTCACCTATACACATGAAGTATAAGTTGCAGATGAAGCCTGATCAGGTTGTAGAGCAGGCTGTTCGTGCAGTTAAACGCGCTAGAAGCTATACCGATGATGTGGAGTTCTCTTGTGAGGATGCAGGGCGTTCTGAAATCGATTTCTTATGCCGAATTATTGAGTCCGCTATTGATGCAGGTGCCACTACCATCAACATTCCAGATACAGTGGGATATGCGATACCTAGTCAGTTCGGTGAAACCATTAAAACGTTAATCGAGCGCATTCCTAATTCAGATAAAGCGATATTCTCAGTCCATTGTCATAACGATTTAGGATTGGCGGTGTCAAATTCGCTAGCAGCGGTTATGAATGGCGCTAGGCAGGTTGAGTGTACTATTAATGGCTTAGGCGAGCGCGCAGGAAATGCATCGCTTGAAGAGGTTGTTATGGCGGTCAGAACCCGCAAGGATCTGTTTGCCGTAGAAACTGATTTAGACGCAACTCAGATTGTGCCGACATCGAGATTAGTTTCTTCTATCACAGGTTTTCCGGTGCAGCCAAATAAAGCGATTGTGGGCGCCAATGCTTTTGCTCATGAGTCGGGGATTCATCAGGATGGCATTCTTAAGCATCGAGAGACATATGAAATTATGGCAGCTCAGGATGTTGGTTGGCATACGAATAGTCTTATCTTAGGGAAGCATTCTGGTAGAAACGCTTTTAAGAGTCGTCTTGAAGAGTTAGGTATTCAACTAGAAACAGAAACAGAGCTTAATGCTGCATTCTCTAGATTTAAGGATTTAGCTGATAAGAAGCACGAGATTTTTGATGAGGATCTCCAAGCACTGGTAAGTGATACCAAGCTGATAGATGTGGAAGAGCAATTTAAGCTAGTCTGCATGTCGGTTTGTTCTGAAACCGGTGTTACTCCAGAAGCAACGATTACATTGTTGGTTAATGGAGAGGAGCTGACTGCTGTATCTGAAGGTGGCGGCCCTGTTGATGCAACTTATAAAGCTATTGAGAGTGTTGCTAATTCTGGCGCAAGCTTACAGCTTTATTCAGTTAACGCGATTACTAGTGGAACAGACTCTCAGGGAGAGGTAACTGTTAGGCTAGAGTTAGGTGGCCGTATTGTGAATGGTATTGGCGCCGATACTGATATCGTTATTGCATCTGCTAAAGCTTATATTAATGCCCTCAATTTAATTTCATCTAAACCAGAAAAGCAACACCCTCAAAGCGATGTATGAGCAGACTCGGCAGCACTACTTAAAGCAAATGGGAGTGACCTTATGGTACTCTCGTTATGTCATCCCAGCTGCTGCTGCGTCTTCTGAGTTTTCTTTTGGCGCCAATGTGGGGAAGCCAGCTAGCCTAGACGACAGAGGGCGAGAAGATAACATCCGGTCATCGGTAGATGATGGACGTTTGGGGGAACATGTTTCAGTACCCAAATCAGCTGCGGATATACTCAGTGCATTATCTGTAACTCCTAGTGCCAAAAATGATGTTCAATCAAGTGATAGCTTGGTTGCTTCCACTCCCCCTCAAAGCACATCAGTTAATCCTTCAGAGGCAATAAATATTGCCAGTGATAATCTGGTCAAAAATGAAAGGGTTGAAGTTCCCTCTACATCTGAACGTTCAAAGTCTGCGTTGGTCAAAGCATCATCTAAACCTAAATTAAAAACATTAGAGTTGATGTTATGGGTGGGTGAAAAAAACTGGTTTCTATCAGACGCTGATTCAGAGTTTCCTGATCAACTAAAGCGAGAATTGTTATTAAATATTGCCTCTGCTTTAGGAGAAAATGTCGAATCAACACCGGTAGCCTGCTTTAAATGGCCGTTTTTTGGCAATCAACGTTTACCAGGTAATGATGTTGAATCGATGTTAGGTTTATTGCATGGCTGGCTTGATGGTCAACTGAAGTCTGATCGTTTAAATGGGTTCTTGATGGGGGAAAGAGTCACCGAGTTATTACTTCATTTAACGTCGAATGAGTATTTAGGAAAAGAGCTTGAGCTTAACCTGTCAGATGAACGAGGCGTTAATGTTATGGCTACATACTCTCTTAATGACTTACTGAGAGAACCCTTATATAAACGTGCGATATGGCAGCAACTAAGCCCTTTCAGAATAAAATGAAGTTCCGTGAGATGTTAGAGTCAGATTTGACCCAGGTATTGGTCATTGAGCGGAACGCATATTCTCACCCTTGGTCTGATGGGAATTTCAGAGACTCCTTAACCGGTAATGATGAAGTCTGGTTGCTAGAGTCTGAGGGCATTATATTGGGGCATGGCATAATATCTGTTGCTGTGGGTGAAGCGCATCTACTTAATATTTGCGTAGCCAGTAATTATCAGCGACAAGGCTTGGGTCGACACATTATTCGTTACCTCATAGGGCGATCTCAAGCGTTAGGTGCTGATATTATGTTTTTAGAGGTGCGAGAGTCTAACGCAGCTGCATACGCCCTTTATCTTTCTGAGGGGTATGAGCAGATAGGTGTGCGTAAAAATTATTACCCATTAGGAATATCGCGTGAAAACGCGATAGTGATGTCGCGCCCTATCGATTAACAGGCTTTTTCTGCAGCTTTCTTTGTAAGGTTCTTCGATGCATGTTTAGTGCTCGAGCGGTAGCGGATACATTCCCTTCATGTTCGTTCAGCACTCGTTGTATATGTTCCCACTCTAGGCGATCTACTGAAATAGGATTTTCTTCTATCGTCACGTCTCCTTGAGTCGTTTCATCTCCTGTTAATGCTTTTAAAATCTCATCAGTGTTTGCAGGTTTACATAGATAGTTTTGCGCTCCGAGCTTAATGGCTTTAACGGCTGTTGATATAGATGAGTAGCCCGTCAAAATAAGTGCATTGGTTTCTGGAGATTGCTGGATTAATAAATTTAATGCGTTGAGTCCGCTTTCATCATCAATTTTTAAATCAATGACTGCAAAGTCGGGTTTCTTTGAGAAATACAGTTCAGCTTCGGTAATATTATTAGCTGTCCATGCATCATAGCCGCGTCGAACGAATGATCGTTTGAGGGTTTGAGCGAATATATCGTCATCATCAATAATCAGAATGCTTTGACTCATTTTAGCGCCTGTCCAGTGGAAGGGTGATTTCAGTAAGTGTACCTTTGTTTTGTGGAGATGCACCTTGAGGGTTATCAGATATATTGACTAGCCTGACAGTGCCGCCCTGTCTTTCAACTGTTGCGTGAGATAAAAACAGGCCAAGACCAAGCCCTGAAGGTTTTGTAGATTGCGTTGGGTGTTGGGGGATTCCTTCTAGCGTTTGAGGGATTCCAGTACCATAATCTCTTATTTGAATGGTAAGCACGTCGTTTTGCTGGCTAACACAGATGTCGATTTTGTCCGGGCTCGCCTCGCAGGCATTATTAAGTAGGCTCAAAATTGCAAGCTTTAGCCCCTGGTCTGCTCGAATACCCAGTTCTGGAGTGCATGCGGACAGGTCAAGATTGATGTCTGTTTGCGGGTGAAGCAGGGTAAGTTCATTGGTGATCTCAAGAAGTTGCTGGCTAACTTGGATGTGGCTAGTAAGCTGTTGATGGTTTTTGTCTGTATCGGTCCTAAGTTGCTGCAACTCGTTTCTGCAAAGCTCAACTTGACTAGACAATATCGCTAAATCTTCGGCGTAGGCTTTTAATTCTGGCTCCTGCTTGAGGTCGTTTGCGATTACAGAGATCGTTGAAAGTGGTGTGCCTATATGATGAGCGACGTTTGCAGCTTGGGTTGCAATGGCGATTACCTGCTCATCCCGTAAGGCAGACTCACGTTGAGCATTTATTTTTTGCTGCTGTTTAGTTAGCTGTTTTTTCATGCTGACTACAAATGTAGATATTAACAATGCGCTGAAGGCGAATGTAAACCACATGCCGTACAGGTGTAACGAAAACATTAAATCACTAGATGAATCGGTATTAGCTCCATGGCTGCTGTGATCGATCATGCCGTCGATAACATGAGCGTTCATATTACCTATGACATGGTCGCTTGAGGCGGAGTGAGTTGCGCTGCTTCCGTTAGGCCATACCATGTCGATTACGAAGAGCGCGCTATAACAAGTTATGCCTAAGGCCAGCAGTATTCGTGTATAAGTGGCAGACAGAAGGGATGCGCATACGATGATAGGAAATAGGTAAAGCGAAACAAAAGGATTTGCAGACCCGCCTGAAAAAACAAAAAAAACGCTTAATACCAACATATCAGTGGCTAAATGCGTGAAAAATTCCCGTTCAGATATAGTGCTTTTTTTACTAAGTCGGTTGAATGTGTAGACTGAAAGAACAGTATAAGATGATAGTGTAAATAGCGTGATAACAATACTGGTGTCTGTCGCGTTGAAAAAGTACCCGGCAGAAACCAAGCCTAAAACAGCTAGCAAAATAAAACAGCGTACAGTATTAACGAGAAGCAGGTGCTTATTGAGGGGATTGATTGGAGTGGTCACTTCATCTCTCTGCTTAAATTATGTTTGATAGACTCAAGGATAGTGATTATACAGGGTAATCAAATTTAAGAGTGCGGCATCTGGTCGCAGTTTCTTGGTAGTGTTAATGGTTTTTGTGACTCTGGTGCTGAGACAAATATTGAGACGTTGCGGATCGTTATGTCTAATTGATGATAAACTGGTTATAATTCGCGCCAGAATTTTAAAGCTGACCTTTTTAAGCGATCTTCAAGTGAGTTTTCATGTCCCGTTTTGAAAAAGAAATTAAAAAACGTAGAACCTTTGCCATTATTTCTCACCCGGATGCGGGTAAGACAACTATTACAGAGAAGGTGCTTTTATTTGGACATGCGCTTCAGACTGCGGGCACAGTAAAAGGGAAAAAGTCGGGACAGCATGCAAAGTCTGACTGGATGGAAATGGAAAAAGAACGAGGTATCTCGGTTACGACCTCTGTGATGCAGTTTCCCTATAGTGATCACTTGGTCAATCTACTTGATACGCCCGGTCACGAAGACTTCTCTGAAGACACCTATCGAACGCTTACGGCTGTTGACTCCTGTTTAATGGTAATTGATTGTGCTAAAGGGGTTGAAGCCAGAACGATTAAGTTAATGGATGTAACCCGAATGAGGGATACACCGATCTTAACGTTCATGAACAAAATGGACCGAGATATACGCGATCCTATTGAGTTGATGGATGAAGTTGAGGATGTATTAAAGATTGCCTGCTCGCCTGTGACCTGGCCTATTGGCATGGGTAAGCAATTCAAGGGTGTTTATCACCTGTTGCGTGATGAAATTATTCTTTATCAGTCCGGTCAGGGGCATACAATTCAGGAAGAGAAGGTTATCAAAGGGTTGGATAATCCTGAGCTGGATAGCGTGTTAGGTGAGTATGCTTCGGACTTAAGGGATGAAATTGAGCTAGTAAAAGGTGCATCACATGAGTTTGATCTTGAGATGTTTCTTGCAGGACAATTGACGCCTGTATTCTTTGGAACGGCGTTAGGTAACTTTGGTGTTGACCATATGCTTGACGGTTTGGTTGAGTGGGCGCCTGCGCCGCTGTCAAGAGAGTCAGATAAGGGAACGGTTGAGTCAACTGATGAGCAGTTCTCAGGGTTTGTATTTAAGATACAAGCCAACATGGACCCACAGCATCGTGATCGGGTGGCTTTTTTAAGAGTTTGCTCTGGCCGCTATGAACAAGGCATGAAAATGCGACATGTACGGTTGGGTAAAGATGTTCGAGTATCTGATGCATTAACGTTTTTGGCAGGAGATCGTACTCGTGTCGAAGAGGCGTATGCGGGAGACATAATAGGGCTGCATAATCATGGCACTATACAGATTGGCGATACCTTTGCAGCGGGTAAAGATATGCGTTTTACCGGTATCCCTAATTTTGCACCTGAGTTGTTCAGGCGTATCCGCCTGAGAGATCCTTTGAAAGCTAAGCAGTTGAATAAGGGGTTGATCCAGCTATCGGAAGAAGGCGCGGTACAGGTATTCCGTCCGCTAAAAAATAATGACCTTATTGTGGGCGCTGTTGGTGTCCTACAGTTTGATGTGGTTGTACACAGGCTTAAAGCTGAATATAAAGTGGATGCGATATATGAGCCTATAAGTGTGGCGACGGCACGCTGGGTAACCGCAGAAGATGAAATTAAACTAGAGCAGTTCCGTAAAAAAGCATTTGATAATTTGGCGCTAGATGGAGGGGATAACCTAACCTATATTGCGCCGACGATGGTTAATCTTCAGTTAGCGCAGGAGCGTTATCCTGAAGTTGAATTCCATAAAACGCGTGAACATTAATTGCTAGCGTTATGATTTACGCGGATGCGCACTGCCACCTTGATTTTGATGTGTTTGATGTAGATCGAGCGGAATTAATCTTACGGTGTCATAGCTTAGGTGTAAAAATGTTCGTGGTTCCTGGTGTAGAACGGAATCGATGGTCTAAGGTTTTGCAGGTTTCAGCTCAGTATTCTGCTGTATACCCTTGCCTAGGTTTGCACCCCTGTTTTTTAGATGCGCATACTGAAGGTGATGTTGCAACTTTGGAGTGCTTACTAGAAAAGCATAAAGAAATTGTAGCGATAGGTGAAATTGGGCTCGACTTATCAAAACCAGACCTCAATCGCCAATTGGTATTTTTTGAACAGCAAGTTGAACTTGCCAATAAGTTTAAGTTACCTGTGGTTATGCATTCTCGAAAAGCGCATAATCAAATAATCGAAGTGCTAAAACGCAAGCCGCTTGTTGCCGGTGGTCTACTCCATGGTTTTTCTGGAAGTTTAGAGCAGGCTGTTCGATTTTGGGAGGCAGGTGTATATCTTGGTTTGGGTGGGGTGATTACTTACGAACGCGCACAAAAAACAAGAAAGACATTTGCCAAACTCCCATTGGAGGCGATTATTTTAGAGACTGATAGCCCTGATATGCCTTTATCCGGTATGCAGGGAGGGCGGAATACGCCACTTAATATACCATTAATTCATAAGGCTTTTTGTGCATTAAGGCCAGAGGCTGATGATGTTGTAAATCGTCAATTGATGGACAATGCGTCGAATTTATTTGGTATAATCGGGTATTAACCCAAAATTAGTGAGCTTATAAGCAAATAAGTTGATTTTGAGCCAAATAAAGCTGGCACTTTATCTTTTATTTGTTTTATAATTTGCGCCCTGAATTTTTTAACGCTTTGCTGAATGGAACCTGCCCCGTTTCCTGCCGGTCGAGCATTTTTAGCAATCTTGAACTGATTCCTAGGCTTGAGTTTAATACTTGAGTGGCTGGAAGACCTTTTATATATTTAAAGGCGGGATTTAATGAAAACATTAAGTGCAAAGCCAGAAACCGTAAAACGTGACTGGTTCGTAGTTGATGCTGCTGGCAAAACGCTTGGTCGTTTATCGACTGAAATTGCCCGACGCCTTAGGGGCAAGCATAAGCCAGAGTATACTCCACATGTTGATACTGGTGACTACATAGTTGTAATCAATTGTGAGAAAGTTCGCGTAACAGGCAAGAAACAGAAAGATAAGATGTACTACAGCCACACTGGTTACATGGGTGGTATTAAGTCGATTTCTTTTGAAAAGTTGATTGAGAAAGCGCCTGAGCGAGTTATTCAGACATCTGTTAAGGGAATGTTGCCAAAAGGGCCTTTGGGTCGTGCAATGTTCAAAAAAATGAAAGTGTACGCTGGCACAGAGCATCCTCATACTGCTCAGCAGCCGCAACAACTGGATATCTAACGGGAGCCGATTATGTCGACTAATTTTAACTACGGTACAGGTCGCCGTAAGACATCTACAGCTCGTGTATTTATCAAGTCGGGCAGTGGTCAGATAGTTGTTAATGACCGTCCTTTGGACGAGTTTTTCGGTCGTGAGACTGCTCGCATGGTTGTTCGTCAGCCTCTAGAGTTGGTTGGAATGGCTGATAAGTTTGATATCAAAGTTACTGTTGTTGGTGGTGGTAACACTGGTCAAGCTGGTGCGATTCGTCACGGTATTACACGTGCGTTGATGGAATATGATGAGACATTGCGTCCAGCTCTTCGTGGTGCGGGTTATGTTACTCGTGATGCACGTAAAGTTGAGCGTAAGAAAGTGGGTCTACGCAAAGCGCGTAAGCGTCCACAGTTCTCCAAGCGTTAATTTACGCTTCGGATGCAGTCTTAAAACGCCCGAAGGGATATCCTTTCGGGCGTTTTTTTGTTTATGGGGTGCTGTCAACTGCATATCGTTGATTTAGCGCAACGCTCAACGATTAAAGTGCCAAATTTCTTGAAGAAAATGCTTATTTTCTTTACTATTTGTGCCGTTTAAATTTTTGGGTCCTAAAGTTTTTAAACTAAAAAATGACTCTTTAAAGGGTTGTGAGCTGCTTGATGGGAGAAGCCAGTATGAGTAATGGCGAAGTTAACGCCGGCCGACGTCGATTTTTAATCGGCGCGACCTCCGTAGTAGGTGGGGTTGGGGCTGTCGGAGCTGCAGTACCGTTCGTCGCGTCTTGGAATCCAAGTGCGAAAGCGAAAGCTGCAGGTGCGCCGGTTACGGCCAATATAAGTAAGATTGAGCCGGGCCAGCAAATGACAGTGGAATGGCGTGGTAAACCGGTATGGATTGTTCGTCGAACACAAGAAATGATCGACAACATTGAGAAAATGAACGATAAAGTTTTGGATCCTGATTCTCTAGAGCCTCAGCAGCCTGAATATATTACAGGTATTTATCGTGCCTCTCGTCCTGAGTTTGCAGTGCTTGTTGGGATTTGTACACATCTAGGTTGTTCACCTCAATACCGTCCAGAAGTAGAAGCGGCCGATTTAGGTGCTGATTGGTTGGGTGGCTTTTTCTGCCCTTGTCATGGGTCAAAGTTTGATTTGTCTGGTCGTGTATTTAAAGGGGTTCCGGCGCCTTTAAATCTAGAAGTGCCTCCATACAAATATATTGATGACAATAATCTAATTATTGGTGTTGATGAGGAGACCGCGTAATGCAAAAGTTGATTGAATGGATTGACGAGCGGTTACCTGTTGTCACCGCTTATGAAAAGCACATGAGCAAGTATTATGCTCCGAAGAACTTTAACATTATGTATTTCTTCGGTTCGCTATCAATGTTGGTGCTTGTTAACCAGTTGTTAACCGGTATTTGGTTAACGATGAGTTATAACCCATCTGCAGAAGGTGCGTTTGCGTCAATTGAATACATCATGCGTGATGTTGAATACGGTTGGTTGCTTCGCTACTTGCACTCAACGGGCGCGTCAGCGTTCTTCGTTGTTGTTTATCTACATATGTTCCGTGGCTTGATGTATGGGTCTTATCGTAAGCCGCGTGAGCTAGTGTGGATTTTTGGTATGACAATCTACCTAGTCTTGATGGCTGAAGCCTTTATGGGTTACTTGCTTCCTTGGGGGCAAATGTCTTATTGGGGGGCACAGGTTATCATCAATTTATTTGGTGCTATTCCTGTTGTAGGTGAAGACCTTTCTTTGTGGATACGCGGTGATTACCTAATTTCAGGTGTTACATTAAACCGATTCTTCGCACTTCATGTTGTGGCGCTACCAATTGTATTGCTCGCTTTAGTTGTTTTGCACTTATTAGCATTACACGAAGTAGGCTCAAACAATCCAGATGGTATTGAAATAAAGAAAAACAAAGACGAAAACGGTATTCCTAAAGATGGTATTCCTTTCCATCCTTATTACACTGTTCATGACATTGTGGCGGTGGTCGTATTTTTGTTTGTTTTCTGTACCGTTGTGTTTTTCTTCCCAGAGATGGGCGGTTATGCGCTTGAAAAACCCAACTTTGAACCTGCGAATCCTTTGAAAACTCCAGAGCATATTGCACCTGTATGGTATTTTACGCCCTACTACGCGATGCTACGTGCTGTTACTGTGGGTATCTTAGGCTTACCTGCTAAGTTCTGGGGTGTTGTTGTAATGGGTGCTGCAATTGCTATCTTGTTTGTATTGCCATGGTTAGATCGTAGCCCGGTTAAATCTATTCGATATAAAGGGTGGATCAGTAAAATTGCACTTATTGCATTTGCTATCAGCTTTGTTGTTCTGGGTTATTTAGGTGCTGTGCCGAGTACGCCTGGAAAAACAACCTTGGCTCAAATACTGACGTTTATCTATTTCGCATTTTTCATCTTGATGCCTTGGTATAGCCGAATCGATAAAACTAAACCAGTACCAGAAAGGGTGACAGGCTAATGAAAAAGATACTTGTAACTATGGTGTTTGCAGTCTTACCTGCGTTTGCTTTTGCTGCTGGTGGGGGGGTTCCATTAGATCACATGAAGCCAGATCTTTCGGATAAAGCATCACTTCAAAAGGGTGCTGCAACATTTACTAACTACTGCATGGGGTGTCACTCCATGAAGTATGCTCGATATGAGCGTGTTGCTACCGATTTAGGTATTCCTTTGGCAGCTTACGAAGAGAACTTAATATTCAGTGACGCTAAAATTGGCGAACTAATGAATATTGCAATGCAGCCTTCTCAGGCTAAAAACTGGTTTGGTAACCCACCACCAGATCTAACATTGGAAGCGCGTCTTCGTGGACCTGATTGGCTTTATAGCTATATGCGTGGTTTCTATGCTGATCCTGCCCGCCCTTATGGCGTGAATAATTCTGTGTTTAAGGATGTGGGTATGCCTCATGTTCTAGCAGGGTTGCAAGGAGTTTGTGCTCATAAGCCTGAAACGGGTGCGGAGCCAGTGGTAGATCCATTAAGTGGCCGTATTGTTTCAGATAGTGGTTGTTCAACTTATGCCACTGAAGGAAGTATGACCAAAGAAGAGTATGACGAAACCATATATGACCTAGTTAACTTTATGGTCTACATGGGTGAGCCTTCTCGAATGGAAAGCGAAAGCTTGGGTAAATGGGTTCTTCTATTCTTAGTAATCCTATTTATACCTGCATATTTCTTGAACAAAGAATACTGGAAAGACGTTCACTAGATAATTGGTGTATAATTCGTTAACTTTCTTGTGTCCAGCGCGTGGGTAACTCCATTCGCTGGATTTTTTCATCCGTTTTTATAATGATATAGAAACGTCGATATTATGGGGTAGCTCTATGGGTGTTGTGACCAAACGGTCTTCGATGACCTTTTTCTCAGATGGTCAAAGTCATTATAGTCATCGGGTTAGAATTGTGTTGGCAGAGAAAGGTGTTGCTGTCGACGTGATTGATGTTGATCCTGATAACAAGCCTGAAGAATTGGCAGATCTGAATCCTTACAATGCTTTACCAACGCTTGTCGATCGTGAATTGGTGCTTTATGAGGCCAATATTATGATGGAGTATTTGGATGAGCGTTTCCCGCATCCTCCTTTATTGCCTGTGTATCCAGTAGCTCGCGCCCAGAGTCGACTAATGATGCATCGCATTCAAAAAGACTGGTGTGACTTCGTTGATACGATTTTGCTAGGTAAAGATGAAGCGGCAGTCGATAAGGCTCGTAAAGAGTTTAGAGAAAGCCTTATTGCAACAGCGCCTATTTTCAACGAGAAGCCTTATTTCATGAGTGAGGAATTTACAATCGTTGATTGCTGTGTAGCGCCGTTATTATGGAGACTTCCTTTATTAGGCATTGAGCTCCCAGAAAAGCAAGAGGCGTTGATTGAGGCTTATATGGAAAGGCTGTTTGAAAGAGAGTCTTTCAAGGCAAGTCTTTCTGACGCAGAGCTTGAAATGAGACTCTAGTGTTTTAAAGAAGCATGCTAAAAAGGGATGTTCGCATCCCTTTTTCTTTGAGTTGATTTTATATCTTCTTTAGTTGGTTCAGATTAATCGTTAATATCAGTCTAATTATTCGTATTGCACTGTTTGTGGAGAAATATAATGACGCCAAGTCGTCCTTATTTAATAAGAGCTCTCAATGAGTGGATTCTTGATAATGGTATGACCCCTTACCTAGTTGTTGATGCGGGTATAGCGGGTGTAGAAGTGCCTAGAGAGTTCGTAACTGACGGTCAAATTGTCTTGAATATCTGTCCTACTGCAGTTGTTGGGCTGACTATTGATAATGAAGCGGTGATGTTTAGTGCTCGTTTTGGCGGAGTACCTATGCAGATATATGTTCCTTTTATCGCTATCATGGCTATTTATGCGAAAGAGAACGGTCAGGGGATGGTGTTTGGTTCTGAGCCTGGGGTGCCGGACCCAGAGGGGCCTGCTGACGTTAAAAAAGAGAAGTCAACCAAGCCTTCATTGAAGGTTGTGAAGTAGTGTAAGGGTATAGCAGTTGCACGCTTTTAGGGTGCAGCTGCTTGCTTTGGTTTTACTGTGATAATGCTAAAAGTGTAAAGTTCTACCTATCCCACGCCAAATATTTGCTGATCTATAAGCGAGCATATTGTGTTAATCGCTAGTAGATGTCCTTCCTGAATCCTAGCGCCTGAATTGGATGTAATCCTAACTTCAACGTCTTCAGGTTGAAGTAGTGAGGATAGGTGGCCTCCATCTACGCCTGTTAAGGCAACGATCTTCATTTCTTTATCGTGTGCCGCTTGAATGGCCTGTATGGCGCTGGCGCAATTTCCGTCTTCTGTTAAAACAATTAATGTATCTTTCGCTTGGCCTATCGCACGTATCTGTTTGGAGAAGATATCGTTGTAGTTAGAGTCGCGCGAGATTGCGGTGATGGTTGAAATGTTTGATGAAAGGTTGATAGCTGGAAGCCCAGGTCTTTCGTGCTCGTGTCTATTCATAAGGCTGGTTGTTAAAAAGCTAGCTAATGGTGCGCTGTTTCCGTTAGCGCATACGACAACCTTCCCATCATTTAGTAAGCAGTTGACCATTACTTGACTTGCTGCGGTTACATTCTGGGGTAATGTTTCCAGTATGTCGGTCAGTGAATCTATGCTGTCGCAAATTATTCTTCTAGCGGTATCTTCAGGATGCATTCTATTTCTCTATTAATCGCTCTAATTTTTTATAAAACTTAGCCGCTTTATTGCCTTGGCAGGCTAGTTGTTAAGTATTGGAGGCCTAAGGGGTCATTTAATGTACCTTAACAGAAGGCAGAAACAATCCAATTGATATCATGTGACTGAAAAGGCCTCTTTGACGGTTTAATTGTAATTGCGTCAAAACGGCATGAGGTATCCCATAGTTTCTTTTTCATGAGAAAGTAATTTGCAGTCGAAATGATACTTTGCTGTTTTCTGTAGGTAATGCTTTCTTCAGCAGATCCGAAAAAGTCTTGCTTTCGGTACCTGACTTCAACAAAAACAAGCGTGTTGTCGTGGCGCATAATAAGATCAATTTCACCTTGTCTATGGCGAAAGTTCTTTTCTAGTAGTGTGAGTCCTTGTTTTTGAAGGTAGCGGTGCGCCATCTCCTCATAGAAGGACCCTTGTTCAGTCGTGTTGCTCATTATCTCATCCTTGAGAGTGTTGCGTTGTATGGTTTATCTTTCCGCTCTAGCTTCTCCGCGAACAAAGCGAGCCCAGTCAAGCGTCCTTATGATTTGTTTTTTCTCATTCATTGTTAATAAGCCTGTTTGACCATTTACTTGGCTGCCTTCAATTCGTTCTAGCAAGATAAGGCGAGGGGCTAGTGTATAAGCGTCAGAGCCTAATGCAAACAGGCGATCATAGTACTGGGCGCGTCGCGGCATTAACTTATGTACTTGATGCTTGATGGCGTTGGTTTGGCTTAGTACCCATGGCGTTTCAATAAACTTGATGCCGTTTAAGTCGTTATCCTTTTGTGGTGATGGCGTGCCAGAGTATATATGAGAGGTTGAATAAATCGGGATGTCGCTCGCATAATGAAACGAGAATAGAGGTTTTAATTGCCTAGCTGTTTCGGGTTTTGAAATGAGAACAATGGCATCGATATCTTGGCGTCGTCTTGGTGTGAACTCAAGTGACTCGACTACCGTGTTTCTAACCTGCCTTGCTCTTTGCTTGCTTTTATCGACGGCTAGTAAACTTTCAACCACGCTAGATAGTTTATCTGTGGTGAAGAAAGCGCTGTCTACAATTTCGCCATTTCGACTTAGCCATTCTTTAGAAAATGCGTCATAAATGCGCTGACCCCAATCAGTCTCGGGCATTACAGTAATGACTTGTCGAGCGCCGGTAGACCATATTTTATTAACGAGCTGACGAGCTTCGTCTTCAGCAGATAGTCCAAACTGATAAAGTTGTAAGGGTGCGATTGCATCGTCATTAAGATAGTTTAAAGCAAGTACAGGTGTTGTCAGAGCCCCTATTTTTTCGAGTGCCATTAAAGACCCTTTGTCTAAAGGGCCTATTATTAAGTCTGGCGCGTTGCTTAGAATCTCTTGGTACACTTCATTAAAGCTTCGCTGGTTTGTGTCATAAAGTGTTATTTCTGTATTGCTAGTTGTGTGATATTTGTCGGCGTAATATGTCGCTAAAAAACCATCGCGGATAGCTTCTCCGGCCTTAGCTAGAGGGCCTGTTAAAGGGAGTGCGAGAGCTATACTGTCGGGTCGCCTGTCTGGGAGTGTTGATAACAGTTCAAGTTCCTCCGGTAGCTTTAATGCAGCCGGGTGCTCTGGCCATTGAGCAAGCCACTCGGATAGGCTGGAAAGTTGTTGCTCAAGACTGATTTGATTTTGTTTAATACCTGTTGCAAGCTGTAGCCATCCTTTCAGTTCGTAATTGTTTGCGCCTGCTTGTTGTTGGCTCAACTCCGAAGTTTGAGCTTTACTTAAAGATTGCCAAATTCGTTCGTGATTACTCCAGTACTCATCACCTGAAAAAAATGCTGAGTTATTAATGCGTTCTTTTGCTGCAAAAAAGTATTGCTTAGTTAAATCGTATCCTTGGGCTTTTAACTCACCTGCTTGGCGTTGAATGTCAGGCGGTACTTGTTGAAAGAAATGGTCAGGAATGTTGGTGAGCAGTAGTGTTGTTTGTTCTATGTTTGCATCTTGTACTGACATAGAAAGGGCGATAAGGATGTATTGCTCCTTCATGTCTTGAGGCAACACAGGGTAATCTACTGTTTGTAAGAGTGTTTGAGCTTGTGCTCGGTCGTCATTTTGACGGAATGCTTCTGCAGCTTGTAGTTGGAATTTAGCTCTAGTGATGGGATCTGCTGCATTGGCCGCTTGTTTAAGTAGTGATGTTATAGATGAAAAATCTTCATCAGCAATTTTTCTGGAAGCCTCTTGACTCTCTTCTAAGGGGGTCGTTGCGCACCCGACAGAAAAAATAGTGAGAAGTATGAGTCCGGCTTTTATAAAATTGTGCATAGTCAAATGATAACCGTTAAATACTACCTGTCTCTAAGGTTGGACAGATGTTGTTAGGATAATCCTGTAGAATAACAAATAACGCTTGGCGTGTGGTCGATTGATTGATAAAAATTGATTATTTTGGGAGGTCTTTTGTTTCTCTGAAGACTTCTAAATAAAGTAAATGGTATTGGAAGGCATTCGGTGAATACAGAAGCAAGTTTGTATATTGTGGCAACGCCCATCGGTAATTTAGATGATATTACGTTAAGGGCGGTTGAAATACTAAAGAAGGTAGACTTTATTGCGGCCGAAGATACTAGGCACAGTCAGAGGTTGATGAACCACCTTGGCGTGACAGCCCGAATGATGGCGCTGCATGAGCATAACGAAAGAGATAAGTCTCAAGCGTTGATTGATAAAATCAAAGAGGGTAAAAGTATTGCTTTAGTTTCAGATGCCGGTACACCTCTTATATCAGACCCAGGATACTTTTTAGTTAAGCTAGCGAGAGAGCAAGGGGTAAGAGTGGTGCCCATTCCAGGTGTTTCTGCAGTTGTTACTGCGTTGAGTGTCTCTGGGTTGCCTTCAGACCGATTCGTATTTGAAGGTTTTTTGCCCGCCAAGCAGGGTGGTAAAATAAAACGCTTAGAAGCGTTTTTGTATGAGACGCGTACGGTTATTTTTTATGAGTCGCCTCACCGAATCGTGGATACCTTGGAGGCAATGGATGAGGTATATGGCTCTGAGCGCTATTTGGTTATCGCAAGGGAGTTGACTAAGACCTTCGAAACCATCAAAGGAGATTCGCTAGGTGCGTTGCGTGAATGGGTGGATGGCGACCTCAATCAGCAAAAAGGTGAATTTGTTCTGCTGTTGGAGGGTGTGGTCGAGAGTCCCGATGTGTCAACGATAGAGCAGGATAAAATGCTCACCTTGCTTATGGCAGAAATGCCAATAAAGAAAGCGAGCAAAATAGTGTCTGAGCTGGTGGGTGGAAACAAAAAAGATTTATATCAGCGCGCGCTTGAGAAGCAGGGGCGAGCAGGCAGTAAGGTTGATGGCTAAGTGGCTTGAGTGGGGGGGGGTAAAAAGATACTCTCACATAGGGTGAAAATTTCTTGCCCAACTGAGGTGATCAGGGTATCTTGTCGTCTGAGTTCGCCAGGCAGTCGCTATCTATGTAAATAGGTGGAGGAAAGTCCGGGCTCCAAAGGGTAGAGTGCCAGGTAACACCTGGGGGGCGCGAGCCTACGGCCAGTGCAGCAGAGAGTATACCGCCTAAGCAGCTTCGGCTGACGGTAAGGGTGAAATGGTGCGGTAAGAGCGCACCGCATGACTGGCAACAGTTCATGGCGATGGTAAACCCCACTCGGAGCAAGACCAAATAGGGATCCATTGGTGTGACCCGCACTGGATCCGGGTAGGTTGCTTGAGGTATGCGGTGACGCATATCCCAGATGAATGACTGTCCACGACAGAACCCGGCTTATCGGCGAACTCAATTCTTCTTTATTCTCATCTTTTTCAAATTAGCTTCCTGTTTTTATAGCCAAATATTCTTAAACTTAAAGTGGTTTCTTAAGAGTTATCTGTATCTCTGTGATTATAAGCGCTAATTGCTTCGATTAACCCTCTAACAACCTCCCTAAAGCGTTAACTGATGGGCTTTTTAGCCAAATCTTCCTTCTTTATATCTCTATTTTATCTTGCATTGTTTTGTCTCAATTCCTATAGTGTGTGATAGTGGTGAAAAGTGGAAAAAAGTGTGTTTTTGTGGTGTTTTTAGAAAAAACTCACCAAAACCTACGATTTTAGAGGACGAAAAACGTGTTTCAGGGCAGCCAATCCATAAATTTGGATGTAAAAGGGCGTGTTGCGGTACCTAGCCGGTATCGTGAAATGCTTGCTGACGCCTGTGATGGACGTTTGGTTGTTACTGCAAGTCCATATGAGCGGTGTTTATTTGTATACCCTGAGCCTCAATGGAAAGAAGTAAAGAAGACGCTTGAAGATCTGCCTAACAGCAATCCAAAAGTAAGGCGTATGCAGCGCTTAGTGCTGGGTAATGCGAGTGAACTAGAAATGGATGGTAATGGCCGGTTGCTGCTACCGCCAACGCTTAGAGCTTTTGCAAACTTAGATAAAAAAGTAATGCTTGTCGGGTTGGGCGATAAAGCAGAGCTTTGGAGTGAGCAAAGCTGGAACGACATGTTGGACGAACCTGATGATGGGTTTATGCCAGAAGAAATGAACAACTTATCTTTATAGAATTTTAACTGAAGCTTCATTTAATGACGGGTTTATTGTGGCAACAAGTGTAGATATTGAATCAGGCTCAGAAAACGGCTCCGGTGTGGCGCATTTAACTGTTTTGTTAGAAGAGGCAGTCGCTGAGCTCGTTAAAGATAAGTCAGGTGTCTATATTGATGGCACTTTTGGTCGCGGAGGCCATAGCCGAAAAATTCTTGGTGAGCTTACCGAAGAAGGGCGGCTATTAGGCGTAGATAAAGATCCAGAGGCTATTTTATCCGGTGAAGCGCTGAAAAAAGAAGATGCGCGTTTTTCAATTCATCACGGTTCATTTAAAGAATTAGATGACGCCGCTAAAGAGCAGGGTTGGGAAGGCGTAACCGGTATTTTATTAGATTTAGGTGTGTCATCCCCGCAGATTGATGATGCCAGTAGAGGGTTTAGTTTTCTTAACGACGGCCCTCTTGATATGAGAATGAATCCTGAAAAGGGGCTAAGTGCACAGCAGTGGATTGCCTGTGCAGATGTAAAAGAAATTATAACGGTACTTAAAGAGTACGGCGAAGAGCGTTTTGCTAAACGGATTGCAGGTGCAATTGTAGAGGCGCGCGACAAAGGTGTGATTGATACGACTGCGAAATTACAAAAAATTGTAGCTGAAGCAAACCCCGCATGGGAAAAAGGCAAAAACCCAGCAACAAGAGCCTTTCAAGCTATTCGTATCAAAGTGAACGACGAGTTAACTGACTTAGAAGAAGTGCTAGAAACAGCAGCAGAAGCGCTTAAACCAGGTGGTCGATTAGTGGTAATTAGTTTTCACTCTCTTGAAGATCGTATGGTTAAACGCTTTATGAGAAATAAAGTAAAAGGTAATGAGCCACCGGCTGGCGTGCCTGTAAGAGAAGATCAAATTGAACGGCACTTTGCACTAGTGGGTAAGGCAATTAAACCAAGTAAACAAGAGGTTGAGCGTAATGTTAGGTCTCGAAGTGCGGTAATGCGAGTGATGGAGAAGCTTGGTTGAATGCACTGAAAGATTGGTGGCTTTTCTTCAAGGCGATATCAGGCGCATTGCTAGGAAAATCGTCAGTAATAACATTTTTTATGTGCATTGCGTTAATCGCGAGTGCGGTTGGGGTGATTTATGCTTCGCACCTTAATCGTCAGCTGTTTACTGAGTTATCGGTGTTGCAGTCGGAGAGAGATGCATACGAAATGGAGTGGAGCCAGTTGCTCCTTGAACAAAGCGCATGGAGCGCACATGGAAGAATAGAGCATGTAGCCATTACTAAATTGGATATGAAAATTCCAGAAGCAGCAGACATTATCGTCATTAAGTAATCGGCGATTGACAATAAGAATAGACGGACGCCCTTTAAGGGAAATAAAAAATGAGCGGCAAGATTGACGCAAAAAATGAACAGTTAGATGACGAGCAAGGGGTCGCAGTATGGCGGTTCTGGTTTGTTGTGTCTGTTCTTTCTTTTGCTGTGATTGTGCTCATGTATCGTGCGGTAGAATTACAAGTAGTAGATCAGCAGTTTTTAAAAGGGCAAGGCGATGCACGCACTATTCGACATGAGAAGATCGATGCTCATAGAGGCATGATCACAGACCGATTTGGTGAGCCTTTAGCCGTTAGCACTCCGGTTGAAACTGTGTGGGCTAACCCTCAAGAAATGCAGTATGACGCAAGGGGTCTTCGCGAGTTGGCCAACAGGCTTGAAGTAAGTGAGACCTGGTTAACTAAAAGAATTAATAGCAATAAGTCGAGAGAGTTTATTTATCTAAAACGCAAGATTTCGCCAGCTCAGGCGGCCCGCGTTACAGATTTAGATTTACCGGGGGTGTATAGCCGCCGGGAATATAAGCGATTTTACCCAGCAGGAGAGGTTGCGTCTCACGTTGTAGGGTTTACCAATATCGATGAAATGGGGCAAGAAGGCGTTGAGCTCGCTTACGACGAATGGCTTATTGGGCATCCAGGTAAAAAGCGTGTTTTAAAAAATAGACGTGGGTCGGTGATTAAGAATTTAGATCTTGTTCGCGACGCTCAGCCCGGCAGATCGTTAAGTCTTAGCCTTGATATGCGCGTTCAATATCTCGCTTATCGAGAGCTTAAAGCGGCTGTTATGGCGCATCGAGCAAAAGCAGGTTCAATGGTTATTCTTGATGTGGCGACGGGTGAAGTGTTGGCGATGGTTAATCAGCCTTCTTATAACCCTAACAACCGTTCAAAACTTTCGACCTCGGCGTTACGTAACCGAGCCATTACAGATGTGTTTGAACCGGGTTCGACAGTAAAACCGGTTACAATTGCGGCTGCATTAGAAACAGGTGATTACTCGCCAGGGACAAAAATAGATACAACGCCAGGTTATTTTAGAGTTGGGCGTAAGTCGATAAGAGACCATCGTGATTACGGTGTTATTGATCTGTCGACGATCATCTCAAAATCAAGCAACGTTGGAACTAGTAAGATTGCGCTAGATCTCAGCGGAGAAGTCGTGTGGGATATGTTTTACCGATTAGGGTTTGGGCAGGCAACAGGCACGGGCTTTCCTGGTGAAAGCATTGGTTTATTAAGAAATCCAGTTAAGTGGCGACCCATAGAGGTTGCCACTATGTCGTATGGTTACGGTGTTAGTGTTAATGCACTTCAATTAGCGCAGATGTATATGGTTTTGGGTAATAATGGCATGAAGCCTCCGGTTAGCCTTATAAAAACAGAAGGTAATATCGCAGCAGAGAAGGTGATGGATGCCGTTGTTGCCAAAAATGTACGCCTAATGCTGCAAAAGGTAGTAGAAAAAGGTGGTACAGGCACAAGAGCTCGAGTCGCTACTTATGATGTAGGTGGAAAGTCTGGCACGGTTCATAGTGTTGGGCGTAATGGGTATGAAGATAGTCAGTATAAGGCTTTGTTTGCAGGGGTTGCACCGATTGATAACCCACGAGTAGCCGCGGTAGTCGTGATCGATGGGCCTCAAGGTCAGGAGTATTACGGTGGGGAGGTTGCGGCACCAATTTTCTCAAGAGTCATGTCGGGTGCAATGCGCTTGTTAAATGTTACACCTGATAATTTACCTCTAATGGCAGATCAGCGGACGCTTTCTTTAGATAGAAAGCAAACTAATTCAACTGATAATGGCAGAGTGAAGGGTTGATCATGATGGCGATAGAACCCCGCGAACATACATTGAGTGCGTTGTTAAAAGGCATTTGTGTTTTGCCATCGGTGCTAGATTGCCGAGTTTATGGTGTTGCGCTTGATAGTCGAAAGGTAAAGAAGGGTGATTTGTTTATCGCGCTGAAAGGGTTTAGCGCTTCGGCGCGCGCGCATGTACCTCAAGCTGTCGCCAATGGTGCTGTTGCGGTATTAGTGGATAGTGATAAAGACGTTTTGAGTATTTGCGAAGACGGTGATTCCGTAGAATTGTTTGTTCCTGGCTTGAAAGCGCATGTCGGCGAAATTGCGTCTCGATTCTTTGGTGCGCCTTCAAAACATATGAGGGTTGTGGGGGTAACCGGTACGAATGGGAAAACCACAGTTTCACAGTACTTGGCTCAAGTGCTAAGCGGACTAGGAGATAAAACAGGGGTTATTGGTACGTTGGGTTATGGGTTGCTTGATGATCTAGAGGTGGCAACGCATACCACACCAGACGTTGTTAAGGTGCAGCAAATTTTAGCAAACCTAAAAGGTCGCGGAGCAAGCTGTGCTGCGATGGAGGTTTCTTCACACGGACTAGATCAAGGCCGTGTAGATGAAGTTAACTTTGCTGGAGCAGTATTTACAAACTTATCCAGAGATCATCTTGATTATCATGAGTCGATGGAAGCGTATGGTAATGCTAAGAAAGCCTTGTTTCAAAAGCCTGGTTTGTCGTTTGCAGTGATCAACTTTGATGATGAATATGGTCGTGAGTTAGTAGGATCTATTGCAGATACAACCAAAGTCATCAGCTACGGAATCAGTGAGCCCGCCGATATTTCAGTAGATCGTATTCAGTACACCAAGCAAGGAATTAACGCCGAGTTATCAGGGCCTTGGGGGACAACAACATTAAACTGCCAGTTAATGGGGGCGTTTAATCTTAGTAACGTCATGGCAGTAATAGGTGTTGCGTTTGCTATGGGGTATGGCATAGAAGAAATTTGTCAGGCTACAGCAGAGTTGACGCCTGTTACAGGAAGAATGCAGGCCTACAATGTCGAAGGGCAGCCTGGCGTAATCGTCGACTATGCGCACACACCAGATGCGCTAAAAAATGCACTACAAGCCGTAAAGCAGCATTGCACGGGTAGCGTATGGTGTGTTTTTGGGTGCGGCGGGGATCGTGATGCTGGCAAACGCGCCATGATGGCTGCAATAGCCGAAGACTATGCCGATGTGATTGTGGTGACAGATGATAACCCTAGAGGTGAAAAGCCGGAAGATATCGTTGAAGATATTATTTTTGGATTCAGCAAAAGCGCAGATGTTAGTGTGATTCATGATCGTCAATCTGCGATTGAGTATTGCATGTCTAATGCCTGTATTAACGATATGGTATTGGTGGCAGGTAAGGGGCATGAGGACTACCAAGAAATTGAGGGGCAGCGGTTAAGTTATAGCGATATAGACGTAGTTGAGCGCTATTTGGGTGTAGGTGTGTCGAAATGATTAATGATTGCTCATTAGCAACGCTTGCAAGCATCACCAGTGGTGATGCGTTTGGTGAAGACTGCGTATTTAGGTCTGTCAGCACGGATACTCGTAGTATTCAGGCAGGCGATCTTTTTGTTGCGTTGCAAGGTCCTAACTTTGATGGCAATCAGTATGTTATTAGCGCAAAAGAACAAGGGGCTGTTGCAGCACTAGTTGATACGTATCAGGATGTGGATATCCCTCAAGTTCAGGTGACCGATACATTAAAAGCACTAGGGGTTTTAGCCAGTTACAACCGTCAATTGTTTAGCGGACGTATTGCGGCAATTACGGGCAGTAGTGGCAAAACATCTGTCAAGGAAATGCTAGCTGAACTATTGAGTGAGCAGGGTAATACTTTAGCGACCAAGGGTAATTTAAATAATCATATTGGCGCGCCATTGACCTTGCTCAGGATTAGTGAAGAGCACAAGTTTGCAGTGGTAGAGCTGGGTGCTAGTGGCGTTGGCGAAATCAACTACACCGCATCACTTGCTAAACCTGATGTATCGATTCTTACTAATGCAGGTAATGCTCACTTAGAGGGTTTTGGTAGTTACGAGAATATTGTTCAAGCAAAAAGTGAAATTATTAGTGCTTTAGATGAAGACGGTGTGGCGATTTTAAATGCTGATGATCCTGCGTTTGAACAATGGAAAAAGATAGCCGGCTTTCGCAAAACGTGCGCGTTTAGTCTTAATGCAAATGCTGGTGCGGATGTTTGGGCTGAATCCATTGATCTAAGACCTAATGGTTCAAGTTTTGAACTGTGCTGGAGTGAAGGGAGAGTTTCAATATCGTTACCTTTACCAGGAGAGCACAATATCGCTAATGCATTGGCAGCGTCTAGTGCAGCCAATGTGTTAGGTGTTAGCTGGCAGGCCATTAAAAAAATATTAAGCGAATTGAAGAGTATTAAAGGGCGACTTGAACTCGCTACATCGGAGCAGGGTTATACGGTTATTAATGATACCTACAATGCGAACCCTTCATCTACTAGAGCTGCATTGGACGTGTTAGTGAGTTCGAATGGTTTTAGAGTTGCTGTGTTGGGCGATATGGCAGAGTTGGGGGAGGATGCAGCAGATATGCATCATGAAATAGGGCTTTATGCCAAAGACGCGGGTGTTGATGCTCTATATGCCTTTGGTCAATATGCCAAGGATACTGTGAAAGGCTTTGGCAGTAAGGCACAAGAATTTAATAGCAAGCAGGATTTGATAGACGTGCTTAAGAAAGAAATAAGGGAAGACGCTACCTATTTGGTGAAAGGGTCTAGAAGCTCTGCAATGGAAACAATTGTAGAAGAAATGCTAAAACAAAAGGTGGTTGCGTAATGTTAGTTTGGTTAGCTGATTTTCTATCTCAGTATATCAGTGTATTTGGTGTATTTAAGTACCTGACGTTAAGAGGCATCTTGGGTGTACTAACGTCCCTTACTATCGCACTGATTGTCGGTCCGATTATGATCAGGAAACTAAGCCAGTATCAAATAGGGCAGTCAGTTAGAGGTGACGGGCCGCAATCGCACCTTAGTAAAGCCGGCACACCAACAATGGGTGGCGCGCTTATTTTAGTGGCTGTTGCTGTTAGTACATTAATGTGGGCAGACTTGAGTAATCGTTATGTCTGGATAACGCTTTTGGTGACACTGCTTTTTGGTGCTATTGGTTGGGTTGATGACTACCGAAAAGTCGTTGAAAAAAATTCAAGAGGGCTACCAGGAAAGTGGAAATATTTTTGGCAGTCAGTATTTGGTTTAGGGGCTGCATTTGCACTCTATAGCACCGCGACATTGCCACAAGAAACAACGCTAATCGTGCCTGTGTTTAAAGACTTTGCGCTTGAGATGGGGCCGCTATTTATCTTGCTAAGCTATTTTGTCATCGTGGGTAGTAGTAATGCTGTAAACCTAACGGATGGACTGGATGGGTTGGCAATCATGCCAACGGTAATGGTTGCCGGTGCATTGGCAATCTTTTGCTATCTATCAGGTAATGTTCGTTTTGCTGATTATCTTCATATCCCATATCTACCAGGCGCAGGCGAGCTTATTATTTTTTGTGGAGCATTAGTGGGCGCAGGCCTTGGCTTTCTATGGTTTAACACGTATCCAGCTCAAGTCTTTATGGGAGATGTAGGTGCATTGGCACTAGGTGCTGCGTTGGGCATTGTTGCGGTCATTGTAAGGCAAGAAATCGTACTGTTTATCATGGGCGGCGTTTTTGTTATGGAAACGGTGTCTGTCATTCTTCAGGTCGGCTCATATAAATTAACCGGCCGAAGAATCTTTAGAATGGCGCCATTACATCATCATTTTGAATTAAAAGGTTGGCCTGAACCTCGTGTAATCGTCCGGTTTTGGGTAATAACAGTGGTCTTGGTATTGGTAGGCCTGGCAACACTAAAATTGCGTTAAATTAAACGTTAAGTCGTTGAATAAACATTAGGAGTTAGTTTGTGTCACTTATAGCAACAGATAACAGAAGTATTGTAGTGGGGCTCGGTATTACCGGGCTTTCCTGCGTGCGTTATCTGAAGTCTAAAGGGCACCAAGTTGTTGTGGTTGATAGCCGCGAAAATCCTCCAGGCATAGATGCATGCAGATATGAGTTTCCTGATGTGCATATTGAGTGTGGTGCTTTTAATGTCGAGTTATTGGCTTCAGCGACACAGTTGATCGTGAGCCCTGGTGTATCGATCGCGGAGCCTTCAATTCAAGAGGCTAAATGTCGCGGAGTTGATGTAAGAGGCGATGTAGATATTTTTCGTGAGTTAGTTAAAGCACCTATTGTCGCGATTACAGGTTCAAACGGAAAAAGTACTGTTACCACATTGTTAGCAGAGATGGCTAAACAAGCAGGCATCAACGTTGCCGTTGGCGGCAACCTTGGGATTCCTGTTTTAGACCTGCTAGATGACAGTGTGGAATTGTATGTTGTGGAATTATCGAGTTTTCAGCTAGAAACGACTCAGCAACTGAATGCATTGGCCGCAACAATTCTGAATATTTCAGAAGACCATATGGATCGATATCCAAATAAATTAGCGTATTTGCAAGCCAAACAGAAAGTATTTCAGGGGTGTCGGTATGTCATCGTAAATGAAGATGATGTTCTCAGTGAGCCGTTGCTCGCACAAGGTATGGAGCCCGTTAGGTTTGGTGTTGGTAAACCTGATATTCGTAAATTCAGCACAATAAGCGAAGGTGATGATTGTTTCATTTGTTATGGGTTTGAGTCACTTATTAATGTCAACGATGTGGCAATCAAAGGAACCCATAATATTAGTAATGCCCTGGCTGCTTTAAGTTTAGGTCACGCTGCAGGCATTGGGATGGATGCCATGCTTGAAACGTTGAGGCATTACACAGGGCTTGCTCATCGTTGTCAGTGGGTTAGGCGTATTGATGGCGTTGATTACATCAATGACTCTAAAGGGACCAACGTTGGTGCGACAGTGACTGCGGTTGAAAGTTTTGGGCAAACGAGCGCAGGTAAAGTTGTATTAATTGCTGGTGGTGAAGGTAAAGGCGCAGATTTCTCTCCATTGCGTGAAGTAATTTCGGCTTATGGACGTGTGGTTATTTTGTTTGGGCGTGATGCGGATAAGATCAAGTCAGATTTAGCAGATGCCGCTCAGGTGATACGTGTTAACTCGTTAGCAGAAGCCGTAAAAGAAGCCCAAAAAATTGCGCAAACAGGCGATACCGTGTTGATGTCACCCGCTTGTGCCAGCTTTGATATGTTCCGTAATTTTGAGGCGCGTGGTGATGTCTTTGTGAATGTGGTGGAGCAGCTATGAGCAGCCTCGCCGCTACAAGTGCGCCAGAAAAGCAATTGCTGACGCTAGATAAAGGCATCGACTTTTGGTTGTTGGGTGCCGCGGGTTCATTATTAATGATTGGCCTGATTATGATCTCATCAGCGTCGATTGATATCGCCGATGTGCGAAATGACAACCCATTCTTCTATGTCATGAGACATGGAACGTTTTTGATAGTGGGTTTGGTTGCAGGCTTTGCCGTTGTTAATGTACCTGTAGCATGGTGGATGAAAAGTGGCTGGTTACTACTGTTTGTATCGCTCGCATTACTGGTTTTGGTGCTATTGCCTGGTGTTGGGCGAACAGTGAATGGTAGTACCCGGTGGATTGGTTTTGGTGGCCTTAATCTACAGGTTTCAGAGTTAGCTAAGTTGTTTTTGATCGCGTACATGGCAAGTTATCTAGATAGACGAAGAGAAGAAGTGATGGCGAGCTGGTGGGGCTTTGTTAAGCCCATGCTGGTGATGTTTATGGCTGCATTTCTCTTACTGATGGAGCCTGATTTTGGTGCAACTGTTGTAATTGCGTCGGCTGTGTTGGGAATGATTTTTCTGAGTGGTGCGCGCATCGGTCAGTTTTCAGTATTGATTGTTGGGTGCAGTATTACTGCAGTTTTGTTGGTGATGTCTCAGCCCTATCGATTGAAACGCTTTACTGGGTATACCGACCCATGGGCAGATCAGTTTGGTAGTGGGTATCAGTTATCTCAGGCCTTAATTGCATTTGGCCGAGGAGAGTGGACAGGCCTAGGGCTCGGTAACAGCATACAAAAGCTGTTTTACCTACCAGAGGCACATACTGATTTTGTGTTTGCCATATTAGCAGAAGAGTTTGGTTTATTAGGATGTTTTGTGGTTATCGGTTTGTTCTCTTTGTTGGTATTTAGAGCATTAAAAATAGGTATTAAAGCTGAGAAGGCTAACCAAAGATTCGCCGCTTATTTTGCTTATGGTATTGGGTTGTTAATAGGCGGCCAAGCCTTAATTAATATGGGTGTAAATACTGGACTGTTACCTACTAAGGGGCTGACGCTTCCGTTGGTTAGTTATGGTGGAAGTAGTTTAGTGGTTAGCTGTATGTGTATTGGTGTTTTAGTGAGAATTAATTTAGAGCGCTGTCAGTTTATAGCGGATGACAGTAAAACAGCAGCCGGAGGGAAAGGTGGATAAAAATAAAACCTTTTTAATTATGGCTGGTGGAACAGGGGGGCATGTCTTTCCTGCGTTGGCAACCGCTCGAATGCTTCAAGAGCAAGGTGTAAAAGTGCACTGGTTAGGTTCAGTAAACGGAATGGAAGTGGATTTGATTTCAGCCACAGACATACCGGTTTCGTGCATCTCCATATCAGGCCTTAGAGGTAAGGGTAAATTGGCCTTACTAGCGGCACCTTTTAAGTTAGTCAACGCTCTGATTCAGGCCGTTTTGGTTATCCGTTCTGTCAAACCGGACGGTGTATTGGGTATGGGCGGTTTTGTTACAGGGCCTGGTGGATTGGCGGCATGGCTGATGGGTAAACCTCTGTTGATTCATGAGCAGAATGCTGTAGCAGGAATGACGAATAAGCTGCTGTCTAAGTATGCAACTGTTGTGATGGAGGCGTTTCCTAACTCGTTTCCGTCAGATGTGAAAACAGTGGTGACTGGCAACCCAGTAAGAAAAGATATTTGTGATCTGCCCATTAGGCAGTTGAAGCAAGATGCCCGTTATAGTCTGAAAATTTTAGTGCTAGGCGGTAGCTTGGGGGCAGTGGCAATCAATCAGGTTGTGCCAGAAGCCATGAAACAACTAGGTGATGAAACACAGTTTGAAATTACTCATCAGACAGGTAAAAAAAACCTAGAAGATACACAAACTAGCTATCAGCAGGCAGGGATTAAAGCAGATGTTGTTCCCTTTATTGATGATATGAAATCAGCTTATGAATGGGCTGATGTGGTTATTTGTAGAGCGGGCGCATTGACTATTTCAGAATTATGTATGGCAGGCGTGGGGGCTATTCTAATCCCTTATCCTCATGCAGTGGATGATCACCAGACTAAAAATGCAGGCTTTATGGTTGAGTCGGGTGCAGCTGAATTAATGCCTCAGCATGAACTGACCGCCTCAGCCCTGAGTGAAAAGTTGAAAACATTGATCGAGAAGAAAGAACTAATGACGAGTATGGCTCAAGCGGCTAGAAAATTGGCCAGACCAGACGCCACCGAAAAAGTGGTTTCTTATTGTATGGAGGCGTGTAATGGCTGATAAAAAGATAGACCAAGTAATGATTTGTGATGTGCCTGAAATGAGAAGGATTCGTCGTATCCACTTTGTTGGAATTGGCGGTGCGGGTATGTGTGGTATTGCCGAGGTATTACTCAACCAGGGCTATGAAATTTCGGGGTCAGATTTAGGTGATACCGTTGTGACAAACCGCTTACGTTCACTCGGTGTAACAGTATTTATAGGTCATCAAGCGGAGAACGTTGAGGGCGCCAACGTTGTGGTTGTTTCGAGTGCTGTTAACGAAGAGAACCCTGAGGTTATTCAGGCTCGTAGTAGTCGAATCCCTGTTGTACCTCGCGCAGAAATGCTAGCTGAAATTATGCGATATCGTCACGGTATTGCAGTGGCAGGTACTCATGGCAAAACAACGACAACAAGCTTGCTTGCTTCTGTTTTAGCTGAAGCGGGTCTTGATCCTACGTTTGTTATTGGCGGTCGCTTAAATAGTGCGGGTACCAATGCAAAATTAGGGGGCTCACGTTACTTAGTGGCAGAAGCAGATGAGAGTGATGCATCATTTTTGCACCTGACCCCGATGATTGCCGTTGTGACCAATATTGATGCAGACCATATGCATACCTATGGCGGTGACTTTGACAAGCTAAAGCAAACGTTTGTCGACTTTTTACATAACCTGCCGTTTTATGGTGCAGCAGTGATGTGTGTTGATGACCCTGTTGTAGAAGAGATTATTCCTCATGTGTCGCGTGCGGTGATTACCTATGGCGTTAGTGACCATGCTGATTACCGAGCGGAGTCTATTACTCAAGTCGGTGTGCACACTAAGTTTGTGGCTAAGCGACCCGGCGAACACTCTGATATCGAAATCACTCTGAACATGCCAGGGCATCATAATGTTCTGAATGCTTTGGCAACGATTGCGATTGCCACAGATGAGGGTATTGATAACGACTCTATTCAAAAGGGGTTGGCAAACTTTGAAGGCGTAGGACGACGGTTTCAGGTGTATGGTGAATATCAAACAGGTCGTGGCGAGGTCATGTTAGTTGATGACTACGGACACCACCCAAAAGAAGTCGAGGCGACGATTAAAGCGATACGCGCTGGTTGGCCTGATAAGCGTCTTGTAATGGTTTATCAGCCGCACCGTTATAGTCGTACATGTGACTTATACGAAGATTTTGTCCGAGTGTTATCAGAGGTAGATGTGCTGTTGCTAATGGATGTTTACCCAGCGGGTGAACGACCTATTCCAGGTGCCGATAGCCGTAGTCTTTGTCGTAGTATCCGTCAGAGAGGTCATGTAGACCCAATATTTATCGATGATGGGAGTGAAATTGAGTCTGTATTGGGCAACCTTTTAGAAGATGGCGATCTTTTAATTACACAGGGGGCTGGTGATATAGGGCGTCTTTCGACCCGTTTGGCTGAGATTGATTTAAAGGTAGTTTGAGATGAGTGTAGTGAGCAGCCATTACAGAGTATCACCTGAGCTAGCCCAACAACTGGGTAAGGTGGCTGTATTGTTGGGTGGAAATTCAGCAGAGCGAGATGTGTCACTTAAAAGTGGCGGCGCAGTACTTGAGGCGTTGTTGAGTGCAGGCGTTGATGCTCAGGCTATCGATATTAAAGGGAGTCCTCTGGACTGCTTAAAACGTGTTGAGTTTGATCGTGCATTTATCGCGCTACATGGTCGAGGTGGAGAAGATGGCACCATTCAAGGGTTGTTGGAGTGTTTAGATATTCCTTATACCGGCAGTGGTGTTATGGCCTCTGCATTAGCGATGGATAAATTGAGAACAAAATATTTGTGGCAGGGCGTTGGGTTGCCAACACCTCCATTTGTGTCTCTTGATTGTGGTGAGGTAGACGATCATTACTTTGAATCTATCGTAGCTCGCTTAGGTTTACCTTTGAGCGTCAAGCCCGCGCGCGAAGGTTCGAGTATTGGTATTAAAAAAGCGAGAACACTTGAAGAGCTGATTGAAGCCTATAGCGAAGCCATAGAATTTGATGCGCAGGTGTTAATAGAAAAGTGGATTGAAGGGCCTGAATTTACGGTAGCGGTGCTAGATGGCAAGGCACTACCGGTTGTTGGACTCAGTACTAATCATATTTTCTATGACTATGATGCCAAGTATCTCGCGGATGATACCCATTATTATCTGCCTAGTGGTTTGAGTGAAGAAAAAGAGCAGGAAATTGCAAAACTGTCTGAATTAGCTTGTGAGTCAGTAGGCTGCAAAGGTTGGGCTCGTGTTGATGTGATGCAAGATAGCCACGGCGAATTTTGGTTACTAGAGGTCAATACCTCTCCGGGTATGACGGATCATAGTTTGGTGCCGATGGCGGCAAAGCATGCGGGTATTACGTTTGAAGAATTGGTGGTTCGCATCCTTGAAGATACGATAGCGGTCCCTAAATTATTAGGCTCATTGTAGTGGTAGGGGATCTGCAGTGATTGGGTATTTATAGTGGCTCGTCGAGATCATGAACCTAAGCCGGCAAAGGCGCAGGGCGCTACTTTAAGACCGCAGAAAGTAAAGCGATCATTTAAGATCGATACGTCAAGATTAAGTGGCGTAAAAAACATTAAGTGGTTGCCGGTCATTATAGTGATGATGGTGTGTGTTGTCGGAGCAGGGCTGACAATTTACTGGGATGAAATGGTCAGAAATCTTGACCGTGAAGTGACCAGAATAGAGGTAAGAGGGACGCTTAACTATCAGCAGCCCGAAGCACTTCAAGAAGCGCTTAATAGGCACTTAGGAGAAGGGTTTCTTTCGCTGAATTTAAATGCCGTAAAAAAAGAAGTAGAAGCCATGCCTTGGATTTACAGTGCATCGCTTAGGCGGCGCTGGCCAGGCACAGTGGTGATTACAGTGAAAGAGCAGTATCCCGTAGCAAGCTGGAATGAAGTGTTTTATCTGAATGAGTATGGGGAAACGTTTCGACCCCCAGAGAGCATTGAAGTCGATGAGGTTCCTGATCTTTCAGGGCCAATAGGTAGAGCGAAAGACGTGCTGAAGCAATATGTTAGTTATCGAGATGAACTAGCAGCGGTTAATGAGCGTATTGCGGTGTTGAGCCTAGAAACCCGAGGGGCTTGGCGTTTAACACTACAGAGTGGAATAGATATAAAGCTTGGTAGAGCGCCGCTAGATGAAAAACTTAATCGTTTTTTGCGGGCATACAAGCAGGGTTTGAATAGTAAGGCGAGTGAGATTAAGTCTATTGATGCGCGCTACACCAACGGTATAGCGGTGAAGTGGAAAGAAACAGCTGAGAGTGAAGGCGAGAAGGCCGGATCGATCTAGGTCAAAAGACATAGATAAATAAATAAATGTTAGTGATCATGTTTAGGGTCACTAGCGACAAGAATCTGAGATATCAGAGTTAGTGAGTAGCAAAATGATTGTAGGACTGGATATAGGAACATCAAAAGTTGTGGCGATCGTTGGCCAAGAAACACCAGATGGTGGTGTTGAGGTTATCGGGATTGGGTCTCATCCATCCAAAGGCCTTAAACGCGGTGTTGTCGTCAACATAGAAGTCACCGTGCAGGCAATACAGCGCGCAATAGAAGAAGCCGAGCTGATGGCTGGATGTGAAATTCATTCAGTTTATGCCGGTATAGCGGGTAGCCATATTCGCAGCCTTAACTCTCACGGTATTGTGGCCGTAAGAGAGCGCGAAGTAGTTCAGGCAGATATCGACAGAGTGATCGATGCGGCGCAAGCCGTAGCCATTCCGGCTGATCAAAAGATTCTGCATATACTGCCTCAAGAGTACGTAATTGATAGTCAAGAAGGCATTAAAGAACCACTAGGTATGTCGGGCGTTCGTCTTGAGGCGAAAGTGCACTTGGTGACTTGTGCCGTTAATGCCGCACAGAATATAGAAAAGTGCGTGAAACGCTGTGGCCTAGAAGTTGATGATATTATTTTAGAGCAGTTGGCTTCAAGTTATGCCGTGTTAACTGATGATGAGAAAGAGCTTGGTGTGTGCGTTGTTGATATTGGTGGTGGCACCACAGATGTTGCAATCTTTACTGGGGGGTCAATTCGTCACACTGCAGTTATCCCGATTGCGGGTGATCAGGTGACTAATGACATCGCAATGGCACTCAGAACACCCACTCAAAATGCAGATGAAATAAAGATCAAGTATGCATGCGCACTCACGCAGTTAGCGGGTGCAGATGAGACGATAAAAGTACCGAGTGTTGGCGATAGACCGCCTAGAGATTTATCTCGCCAAGCGTTGGCTGAAGTAGTGGAGCCTCGATACGAAGAACTATTTACATTAATTCAATCAGAGCTTCGTCGCAGTGGATTCGAAGATCTGATCGCAGCTGGCATTGTCTTAACAGGCGGTACTTCTAAGATGGAAGGCGCTGTAGAGCTAGCTGAAGAGATTTTCCACATGCCTGTTAGATTAGCATCGCCGCAAGGCATTTCTGGTTTAACAGATGTGGTTAATAACCCTATGTTTTCAACAGGCGTAGGGCTGCTGATGTATGGATTAAAGCAGCAGGGAATGGGGATAGTGCCCCCCGTTAAACCAGAGGGAGGAGAAAATATCATGGAACGTTTAAAAAGCTGGTTTACCGGAAATTTTTAAAAAATAAGAGCCTATTTAATGGGCAATAAAAAGAATAGAAATTTCAAAACTAACAGACTGAAGTAAAACAGGAAGGAGAAGGGCAATGTTTGAGCTCGTAGATAATGTACCACAAAATGCCGTAATTAGAGTTGTTGGTGTAGGTGGCGGTGGCGGTAATGCTGTTCGTCATATGTTGGCAAGCGAAGTCGACGGCGTTGATTTTATCTGTGCTAATACCGATGCGCAGGCGCTGAAAGAATTAGATGCTAAATCGATTATTCAACTAGGCAACAACATCACCAAAGGGCTAGGCGCAGGTGCAAACCCTGAAATTGGTCGCCAAGCAGCTATTGAAGACCGTGAGCGCATAGCAGAAACGCTTAAAGGTGCTGATATGGTATTTATTACTGCTGGTATGGGTGGCGGCACCGGTACTGGTGGAGCGCCTATTGTAGCTGAAGTCGCTCGCGATTTAGGCATATTAACAGTCGCTGTTGTGACTAAGCCTTTCCCTTTCGAAGGTGGGAAGCGCATGAAGATTGCAGATGCAGGGCTAGCTGAGTTAGCTGAGCATGTGGATTCTTTAATTACGATCCCTAACGAAAAGCTATTGGCTGTATTAGGTAAAAACACAAGCTTATTAGACGCGTTTAGCGCAGCTAATGATGTATTGCTAGGGGCTGTTCAGGGTATTGCAGACCTTATTATTCGCCCTGGTATGATAAACGTCGATTTCGCGGATGTTAAAACTGTAATGTCTGAAATGGGCATGGCAATGATGGGAACAGGTACTGCAACGGGTGAAAACCGTGCAAGAGAAGCGGCTGAAGCAGCTATTAGAAGCCCGTTACTTGAAGATGTTAATCTTCAGGGTGCTCGCGGTATCTTGGTTAATATTACCGCAGGCATTGACCTTAACTTGGGTGAGTTCTCTGAAGTGGGTAACATTATTGAAGAATTTGCATCTGATGCGGCAACGGTTGTTGTCGGGACTGTTATTGACCCTGAAATGAAGGACGAGCTAAAAGTCACTGTTGTTGCTACAGGGCTAGGTCAGTTAATAGATCGACCTGTTAAGGTGGTTGATAACACGGCCAAACCAGTTGATGGCACAACTGATTATAACCAGTTGGAGCGTCCAGCGGTTATGAGAAAGCGTCCAATGAGTAATGGCAATGCAGCGGTAGATACCAAGGCTTCAGCGACTGCCGAGACAGGCGTTGAGTATTTGGATATCCCTGCGTTTTTAAGACGCCAGGCAGATTAACAGATGGTAATAACCTTCTGATTGGTGTCAGTTGTTGATTTCTGCTATCATTTGCGAAATTTTGTGCAGATTAATTTTGTGCGGTGATATTGAATATCTTTGAGCGGTTTACATCCTTATGATTAGACAAAGGACTTTAAAAAATACAATCCGGGCAACGGGCGTGGGTCTTCACAGTGGTAAAAAGGTCTATTTGACCTTGAAATCAGCGCCCATTGATACCGGTATTGTGTTCTGTCGGACAGATCTTGATCCTGTTGTTGAGATTCCAGCTCGTGCCGAAAATGTGGGTGAGACTACGTTGTCTACCACATTGGTTAAAGATGGCGTAAAAGTGGCGACAGTTGAGCATCTACTTTCTGCAATGGCAGGATTAGGCATCGATAATGCCTATGTAGAAGTCAGTGCTGAAGAAGTGCCTATAATGGATGGAAGTGCTGGACCTTTTGTATTTCTGATTCAGTCTGCAGGAATAGAAGAGCAAGAGTCGCCGAAAAAGTTCATTCGTATAAAAAAAGAAATCACAGTATCAGATGGTGATAAGACGGCTACCTTTGTTCCGTTTAACGGGTTCAAAGTGAGCTTCACGATTGATTTTGATCATCCTGCTTTCAAGGGAAGAAGCCAGGAAACATCGGTGGACTTTTCAAGTACATCGTTTGTTAAAGAAGTCAGTCGAGCGAGAACATTTGGCTTTATGAGAGATATAGAGCAGTTACGCGCAATGAACCTTGCCCTTGGTGGAAGTGTTGATAATGCGATCGTGGTTGATGAATTTAAAGTCCTAAATGAGGACGGCCTTCGTTATGAAGATGAATTTGTTAAGCATAAAGTATTGGATGCTATTGGTGATTTGTACTTGTTAGGAAATAGCTTGATTGGCGAGTTTAAAGGCCATAAGTCAGGTCACGACCTTAACAATAAGCTGCTGAGAGCGCTTATTGCTCAAGAAGATGCATGGGATGTTGAAACATTCAATGATGCCTCAACAGCGCCAATCTCTTATATGAGACCTTTGTTGTCCGCAGAGTAATAAAGAACGTGGAATAATGATTGTTGGTCATTATTCCGGTGTGCGGTTGGTATGAGCTGCTAGCCGTAACAAAACGTCTCTAAGGTCTTTATCCTTCGTTTGCCCAGCTTCCTCTGTTAGTAGCTGGGCATTTTCATTACTGAGCAGTTGTAACTTTCGTATAAGCTTCTTTTTGTAGCGTGCAGGTCTTATTTTTATCGATATTGACTGTAGGTCTTTTAAAATGGGGTTTAAGCGTAATTTGCTCATCAATTCGCTCTGAGCAAATTTTAATCGTGTTGCAGACGTAGCTGAATGTACGACTAATTTTAGTACGCCATCTTTATAGCCTGCTATTTTAAACTTACCTTTTAGGCTATCTGGCAGCGCGATATCCAACTCTTTATCAAGTTTTGATATAGCATCAGCCTTTCTGAAAAGTCGATTGAGATCATGGGTTTTGCTGGTTATTTGAGCTAAAGATCTCTTTTCTGTCAGTTTATCGTTGTTCATATAATCGTAAAAATTTGAAAAAAGTTCGTAGAAACGCGAAAATAGCTACTTTGCGCTATTTGAGTGTAGTTGATCCCTATTGTTCATTTTTAATACAAGTCGTTACAAGAATATACAGCATTAATTGTAAAATAGTTAAAAATGAATAGTAGGTCAGGATAACTCATCCATATTGAGTTTGCAGTGTTTTGGGCTATAAAGATATTAGTGATACGGGGGTGTCGTTAGTATAGGTTAGCCGGCTATTGAAACGCGCAAGCGATAAAGAGAGATAGACATAGTTAATGAATATTATTTTTGTTGGACGTAATCACGGCAAGTCGAAAACCATGGTGATGGATAATACCAAAATCACCATGGCCGTCTTGGCCTTTATCGCGCTGCTTGCCGGTGTAGCTTTTTCAGCCTATAGGTTGGCAGCATTACCTGTGACAGGTGATTTGCCTCAAGAGTTCAGTGGAAAAACAATAGCGTATTGGCAAACAATATTGACCGAGCAGCAGCAGCAAATTAGTGAGTTGAAGCAGGTGTCTGGCGAGCAAGTGGATGCGCTAACATTGCGTATGGGGTCAATTCAAGCGAGTTTGTTGCGTCTCGACGCATTAGGTCAGAGGCTTACTGAAGTCGCTAAGATTGGTAAAGGGGAGTTTGATTTCGAAAATGCACCTGCGCTGGGTGGCCCTGAGTCCTTGGATGATACCGAGTCTTACCGTTTACCCGATTTGCAAGAGTCCCTATCTAGAATTGAAAGCCAGATTAAAGACCGGGAGCAGCAACTGGACGTGTTAGACGAGCTATTTGTTAGCCAGAAAATTCAGAAAGATTTATTTATAGCAGGTCGCCCAATTCATAAGGGGTGGATGTCGTCACGTTATGGTTATCGGTCAGACCCGTTTTCAGGTAAGCGGGCGTGGCATGGCGGTGTTGATTTTGCGGGTAAAGATGGAAGTGACATTGTCGCAGTCGCGTCAGGTGTAGTTACGTGGTCTTCTGATCGCTACGGATACGGAAATTTAATCGAAATTAATCACGGTGGTGGTGTGACTACTCGCTACGGGCATTGTAAAGAGCTATTGGTCAATGTTGGCGAGGTTGTCAAAAAAGGCCAAGTTGTTGCCAAGATGGGTAGCACAGGAAGATCTACTGGGCCTCATGTCCATTTTGAGGTGATCAAAAACAGCAAAACGCAGAATCCTGAAAAGTACATCTATAGAGCCAGTCGATAGCGTGGTTTGCTTTATCGGTTATCTCTCTCCTCACTAGAAGGGCGCACAGCCCTTCTATCAAGTACCTAAAAACTTTGTCGCTCGATTAAAATAGAGTTAGAATGTTGCGCTTATAAAAAGAATCTGTATTTCTGTTTGGCAAAAAATAATGGTAGCCAGGCAGCGCTAGTTGCGAACGATCAAGTAACTATTTTTATGTTCCGCGTAAAATAGCGATAAAAATCAGTGGTATCGTAACATTCGTACAGTGGTTTAAATACTGGGTAAAAACACGTAGGATGGTTAATATCATCCAGTATCCTCATATTTAATTTTCGTAGACATCAAACAGAAGAGCACTATGTTTTCATCTTTGGTAAAAAAGGTCTTTGGTAGCAAGAATAGCCGTGAACTGAAAAGAATGGGCAAAATCGTTCCACTGATTAATGCCATGGAAGAAGAATTAGCCAAGCTAGACGATGAGGCGCTTAAGGGGCAGACCGAAAAACTAAAAGGTCGTCTGGCGAGTGGTGAGTCACTAGATCAAATTTTACCAGAAGCGTTTGCAGTGGTTCGAGAAGCCGGTAAGCGGGCCATGGGAATGCGTCATTTTGATACGCAAATGATTGGTGGTATTACTCTTCATGAAGGGCGTATTGCTGAAATGCGTACTGGTGAGGGTAAAACTCTTGTTGCAACACTGCCTGTTTATTTGAATGCACTCGCAGGCAAAGGGGTTCATGTTGTAACCGTAAACGATTATCTTGCTAAACGAGATGCCGACTGGATGCGTCCACTCTATAACGCACTCGGTATGGAAGTGGGTGTTATATACGGCGGACAAGACGCGGAAGAGAAACGTCAAGCGTATCAGTGTGATATTACTTACGGTACCAATAACGAATTCGGTTTTGACTACCTTCGCGATAATATGGCATTTAGTTCATCCGAGAAAGCTCAGAGAGGCCTATATTATGCCATCGTCGATGAAGTCGACTCTATTTTAATCGATGAAGCTCGAACACCGCTTGTTATCTCTGGCGCAGTAGAAGACAGCTCAAAACTTTATACTCAGATGAACCTGATAGCACCAATGCTCAAAAGAGCGGAGGTCAATGAAGAAGGGGAGGCTGCAGATGAAGGCCATTATATCGTTGATGAGAAAAGCCGGTCAGTCGATCTAACAGAAGAAGGTCATACCTATATAGAGCAACTGTTAGTGAAAGAAGGGCTTTTGCAAGAAGGCGACAGTCTTTACTCTGCTATCAACTTGGGCTTGTTGCATCACGTCTCTGCGGCGTTAAAAGCGCACGTACTGTTTACAAAAGATGTCGATTATATTGTTCAGAATGGTCAGATTGTTATTGTTGATGAGCATACCGGGCGAACGATGCCTGGACGTCGTTGGGGCGAAGGTATGCACCAAGCGATTGAGGCTAAAGAAGGCGTGACGATTCAGGCTGAAAGTCAGACGTTAGCGTCTACCACATTCCAGAACTATTTTAGGTTGTATGAAAAATTGGCAGGTATGACCGGTACTGCTGATACAGAAGCATTTGAATTCCAACAGATTTATGGTTTGGATGTGGTTGTTATTCCAACTAATAAGACGGTGCAAAGAATAGACCATAACGACTTGGTTTATTTGACAGAAGAAGAAAAGTTCCAGGCTATTGTTGATGAAATCAAAGATGCTACGGCTGAAGAGAGGCCTGTACTGGTAGGTACAGCGTCAATTGAAACATCTGAGATTCTATCTGCCACGCTCAAAAAGGCAGGTATTAAGCATAATGTTCTTAACGCTAAGCAGCATGCTCAGGAAGCTCAAATTATTGCGCAGGCTGGACGTGCAGGCGCGGTCACTATAGCGACTAATATGGCGGGTCGAGGAACAGATATTGTTCTAGGGGGTAACTGGGAAGCAGAAGTTGCGACGCTCAATAACCCGACTCAGGAACAAATCGATAAAATTAAACAAGAGTGGCAGATACGCCATGATGCCATCATTAATGCGGGTGGTTTGCATATATTGGGGACCGAACGTCACGAATCACGACGTATTGATAACCAACTGCGAGGCCGAGCGGGTCGTCAGGGGGACCCCGGTAGTACGCGATTCTTCCTGTCTCTTGAAGATAGCTTAATGCGTATTTTTGCTTCAGACCGTGTGAAAAACCTTATGCAGGCGTTAGGCATGCAAAAAGGTGAAGCAATAGAGCATCGCATGGTAAGTAATGCTATTGAAAAAGCTCAGCGTAAGGTTGAAGGGCGTAACTTTGATATTCGTAAGTCGCTATTAGAATATGATGATGTTGCTAACGATCAGCGTCGGGTTGTGTATGAGCAGCGCAACGAAGTGATGAGCAATGATGACATCTCCGAAATGATTAATACTATTCGTGTAGATGTTATTAATGAAGTCGTTAGTGGTTTTATTCCACCTCAGAGTCTTGAAGAGCAGTGGGATGTTGAAGGGTTAGAGAAACACCTAGAGTCAGAAATGGCTATTTCACTTCCAGTTCAGAAATGGTTGGACGAAGACGACAGTTTGCATGAAGAGACGCTAGTCGCCAAAGTTCGCGATGAGGTCATTGCCGCGTATGAAGCAAAAGAAGCATCTGCGGGCGCTGAAGTTATGCGCAACTTTGAAAAACAGATTTTCTTACAAATACTGGATACTTTGTGGAAAGAGCACTTGGCATCAATGGATAACTTGCGCAGAGGTATTCATTTACGAGGCTATGCGGGTAAGAATCCGAAGCAAGAGTATAAACGTGAATCTTTTGAACTGTTCAATAATCTATTAAATGCGCTTAAGCATGACGTGGTTAGAGTACTATGTCATGTACAGGTTCAAAGCAAAGATGAGCTGGAGCGGATAGAGCAGCAACGCAGAGAAGCATTAGCTCAACAGATGCAAGCGGCTAAAGCGCAGCATGAAGAAGGCTCTGCAATGCCAGAAGAGACGGAATCAAAAGAAGCGCAAGCGCAGCCTGAACCGTTTGTTCGCGATGGACGAAAAGTTGGGCGGAATGAAGTATGCCCTTGTGGGTCAGGTAAGAAGTTTAAGCAGTGTCACGGTAAAATCGCGTAATCAAATTAAATTATCCAATTTAATTATTACCGATAACAATAAAGGGGTGAGCTGATAGGCTCACCCCTTTATTTCGTTTTAGAGGGTGAGTACCCGAGTCCGCCTTAGCGCATATTAGCTAAGGCACGATTATTTTTAAGTGATAAGAGAGAATAGTAATGGCGGTTGGAAAAGGTGAACTACCTGAATTTCAAGTAATCAACGGTGTACGTATTGGTGTAGCAAAGGCAGGCATTAAATACCCTGACCGAAAAGATCTTGTGGTATTTGAATTGGCCGAGGGTTGCACTAGTGCAGGTGTTTTTACTAAAAATGCATTTTGTGCGGCACCCGTCGTACTATCCAAGCAAAATCTAGCCTCTAGTTCTCCACGCTATCTACTTATTAATACGGGGAATGCCAATGCAGGAACCGGCACTCAAGGAATGAATGACGCCTTGCAGTGTTGCCAGGCACTCGCTGAGCTTACGCAGGTAGCTCATACAACTATATTGCCTTTTTCTACGGGCGTGATTGGTGAGACTTTACCGGTTAATTCGATTATAAAAGGTCTGCCAGACGCGCTGTCAGCTTTAAATGAAGCTGCATGGGCAGACGCTGCAGAAGGTATCATGACGACGGATACGAGGCCTAAGGGGGCATCTAAAGTGCTCGATATCGCGGGTCATCGAATATCTATCTCCGGCGTCAGTAAAGGTGCGGGTATGATTATGCCTAATATGGCGACCATGCTTGGGTTTGTTGCGACCGACGCCAAAATAGAGCAGGGACTATTACAGGAAATACTTACTGACTGCGCAGGGCTTTCTTTTAATCGAATTACCATAGATGGTGACACCTCGACTAACGACTCCTGTATTCTTGTTGCAACAGGTAAAAGTGACGCGCCAGAATTGAAGCGCGGAACGGTAGAATTGGCGCAATTTACGACAGCGCTAAAAGCACTTTTTGTCGAGTTAGCTCAAGCGATTGTACGAGATGGCGAGGGTGCCACAAAGTTTGTTTCGGTCATTGTCGAGAGTGCGAAAAGTCAGCAAGAAGCGTTAGACGTTGCCTACACAGTCGCGCATTCACCGCTTGTGAAGACCGCATTGTTTGCATGTGATCCTAATTGGGGGCGTATTCTGGCTGCAGTGGGTCGAGCGGGCGTTAACGAGTTGGATTTGGATGCAATCATCATTCATCTAGATGAAGTCTGTATTGTTAGTAATGGTGGCCGAGACGCTGAATATACTGAGGAGAAAGGCCAGCAAGTGATGAATCGTGAGGAAATCACCATTCGCATCCAGTTAGGGCGTGGGCGTGCTTCTGAAACAATATGGACCACGGATCTGTCACGCGAATATGTCACAATCAATGCAGAGTACCGCTCATAAATAGTACTGTAGGGATAGGTTAGTATGTCGTTAGTTCATGTAGCTGTCGCGGTTATCATGCGAGATAACGAGGTTTTGATAGCGCGGCGGCCTGATGGCGTGCATCAGGGTGGTTTGTGGGAGTTTCCTGGTGGGAAGCTCGAAAAAAATGAAAGCGTCCAGCATGCATTGAAACGCGAGCTAAAAGAAGAACTCGATATTGAAGTTGATGTGCATGCGGGTGTTGAGCCGTTAATACGCATACACCATGATTATGGCGATAAAGCTGTTTTGCTTGATGTTTGGGTGGTGAGCCGCTTTAGCGGTGTTGCTAAAGGCGCAGAAGGTCAACCTATCAAGTGGGTTGAAAAAGCTAACTTAACCGAGTTTGATTTCCCTGCGGCTAACAGGCCGATTATCTCAGCCATTATGTTACCTCATAAGTACTTGATAACAGGTGGGTATAAAACGAATGACGACTGTATTCAAAAGCTGCAGAACGCCATTTTGCATCATGATATAACGCTAGTTCAGTTTCGTCATCATGAGTTATATCTCTCTGATCGGACAGAATATATTAAGCAGGTCAAAAAAATTAAGGGCCTCTGTGACCGAAATGGTGCCCGTTTAATATTAAATGCTCAACCCTCAATTTTGCACGAGGCAGACGCTGATGGGGTACACTTAACCTTTGCTGAGGCTCGAGGGTATAACGAACGGCCTGTAGCGACAGATAAATGGTTTGGGGTTTCTTGCCATAACAAAGAAGAATTGGCTTGGGTGAGTCGACTTTCACCCGATTACGCATTACTTTCTCCAATAAAAGAAACCAGTACACATCCAGAAGCAATGCCGCTTGGCTGGACGCTCTTTCGGGCGCTAACTGATCAGGTTGCGTTTCCAGTTTTTGCGCTGGGTGGCATGCAAGAAACAGATATAAATACAGCGATTACTAATGGTGCTCAAGGTATCGCGGCAATAAGTGCTTGGTGGTAGGTTGGGCTCTGTAGAGAGAATTGAATGCTTAGCTTACGTTTGTGGTCTAATTAAACAATGGTAGAGGTTATGATGTCGACGCTTACTCATTTAGATGAGGCCGGTTCAGCTCATATGGTTGATGTGTCAGAAAAAACAGTTACGACTCGGATTGCCAGGGCTGAAGCGTATATTACGATGAAGTCAGAAACGCTTAGCATGATTACCGAAGGCCGACATAAAAAAGGTGATGTATTTGCTACGGCCCGAATTGCAGGCATCATGGCTGCTAAAAAATGCCCAGAGTTGATTCCACTCTGTCATACTCTTTTACTAACATCGGTAAAAGTGAATCTAACTGCCGAGCCAGAAAACGCAAGGGTTAGGATCGAAACAATGTGTAAACTCGATGCCAAAACAGGTGTTGAGATGGAGGCATTAACCGCTGCAAGTGTAGCAGCACTCACGCTATATGATATGTGTAAAGCCGTCGACAAAGGAATGGTGATTGAAAATATCAGACTTCTTGAAAAAGAAGGTGGGCGTACCGGGCATTGGAAAGCTGAATAAGTAGAGTTATTGCTATGAACGGTCATGAAATGATTGATACAAAATCACCGGAAACTAAGCTCGTTGATAAGTTTGGTAGACAGGTAACCTATGTTCGAATCTCTGTAACAGACCGCTGCGACTTTCGCTGCGTATATTGCATGGATGAAGAAATGAGCTTTTTACCGCGAGCGGATATTCTGTCTTTAGAAGAAATCGGTTTAGTGGCTCAGGTTTTTAGCGAGTTAGGCGTCAGTAAAATTCGCTTAACTGGAGGGGAGCCATTGATACGTAACAATGTCATGAGTGTAATTGAAGAGATTGGTGCTCTGCCGACGTTAAACGAATTAGTACTGACTACAAATGGCTCCCAATTAACGAGATTCTCTGGTGGCTTGGTATCTGCTGGTGTTAAGCGAATTAATATCAGTCTTGATAGTCTTAAACCTGACCGCTTTCGTCAACTGACTCGCACCGGGAGCTTAGACACAGTTTTAAGTGGGATTGATGCTGCTATTGCTGCAGGTTTTTCTAAAATAAAGCTGAACGCCGTGATACTTAAAGGGCGTAATGATGATGAGATTATTGATCTTGTAAAGTTTGCGAGAGAAAAGCACATTGATATTAGCTTTATTGAAGAAATGCCATTAGGTGCCATTTCGTCGCATGACCGAGGCGAAGCGTATTGCTCCAGTGATGAAATATTAAAAACGATCTCAGAAATATTTCCGTTGACGTCTACTGAAGACTCAACAGGAGGCCCATCGAAGTACTATGCTATGACCGATTCCAAAACCCGTATTGGGTTTATTTCACCGCACAGTCATAACTTTTGCGGTGATTGTAATCGAGTAAGAGTGACGGTAGAAGGGCGTTTGCTGCTGTGTTTAGGTAATGAGCATTCAGTTGATTTAAAAGACATTCTGAGATCGTACCCAGGTGATACTGAGCGATTAAAACAGGTGATTATTGATGCAATGGACCTAAAACCAGAGCGACATCACTTTAATCATGATGAAGACCCTCAGATCTTGAGGTTTATGAATATGACGGGTGGCTGATAACGCATTATTCGTCTTGAGGGTTAAATATTGGCGTAAATATTGAGGCGCAGCTAGGTGTGATGTAGCTCACACATGAATATGGATTATGGTACAATGCCGCGCTAAATTGACTATCGCGCGTTTGCAGTGTTATCGATTGTTGTACTAAATAGATATAGTTGCCTTCATGAATAATAGTTGCCTCCATGAAAATAGTGTCGAGGAAGTATAGTGTCTGTTCGCTTTATTGAAACTTGTCGTTTACCTACCCCGTTTGCAGTATTTGAAATGCATGGGTTTGAAGAAACAGAAACAGGTCAAGAACATGTTGTTCTGTCACTAGGGGATATCTCTAATGGCGAGCCTGTGCTTGCAAGAACGCACTCAGAGTGTCTGACAGGTGATGCGTTGTTTAGTATGCGGTGTGATTGTGGCTATCAGCTAGAAGAAGCACTCAGAAGCATTGCTGAAGAGGGGCGAGGTATTCTGTTATATCTTAGGCAAGAAGGCCGTGGAATAGGGCTGCTTAATAAAATTCGCGCCTACCACCTACAAGATCAGGGTGCTGACACGGTAGAAGCCAATGAGCGTCTTGGGTTTGCTGCAGATCTTCGTGACTATAGCATGTGTCAAGGCATGTTAAAGCATCTAGGTGTTGAAAAAGTAAAGCTTATGACCAACAATCCAAGAAAGGTTAAAGCATTAGAGACGTTTGGTGTGGAAGTGGTGAGTCGAGTTCCGCTTCAGGTAGGTAAGAATCCCTACAATGAAGGGTATCTTGCGACTAAGGCCGATAAGTTAGGGCATTGGTTAAAAACACATCAGGATGATAACCCTCAGGAGTGATGATTTATCACTCCTAAGTTATCTTTTTCTTACTGATTGATGACTTTGTGAGATTTGTCACCTATGCCTGCAACTGAGCTTTTCAGTTGTAGTTGATCCCATTTAGTCTTAATTGAGTTTAAGATACCTTGTTTATCAAGACCACACTCTTTAAGTAGTTCTGTAGGCTTGCCGTGTTCAACGTAATAATCAGGTAAGCCTAGATTAATAATTGATGTATCTATCGACGCGGTATTTAAAAACTCATTGACGCCACTGCCTGCGCCGCCTGCAATCGCATTTTCTTCAATTGTTACCAGTAGTGAGTGAGTATTACTGGTCTGGCTAATGAGTTCTGCATCTAGCGGTTTTACAAAACGCATATCGATAACTGTGGCATTCAGCTCTTCTGCGGCTAGCAGTGCGTCATGGAGTAATGTTCCAAATGCTAGAATAGCGATATCGCACCCCTCTCGTACTATGCGGCCTTTGCCGATAGGTAACCGCTCAAGTGTTTCTTCTATTTTTGCTCCGATACCTGTGCCTCTTGGGTATCTAACCGCAGCAGGTCCTTGGTGGTGGTAGCCGGTGTTGAGCATTTGTCTTAATTCGTTTTCGTCAGAAGGAGCCATGATCAACATTTCAGGAATGCAGCGCAGATAAGAAATATCAAAGCTACCTGCATGGGTAGGGCCATCTTCGCCCACCAAACCTGCTCTATCTATGGCAAATAAAACATCTAGATTTTGCACCGAAACATCATGAATAAGCTGATCATAAGCGCGCTGCAAAAAGGTTGAATATATAGCGACTACCGGTTTTGCGCCATCACAGGCCATACCGGCCGCTAATGTTACGGCGTGCTGTTCGGCAATGGCAACATCAAAGTAGCGTTCGGGAAATCGATCAGCAAACGCAATTAGGTCTGAACCTTCTTTCATGGCAGGCGTAATACCCACAATGCGAGGATCTGTTTCTGCTACATCGCATAACCATTGGCCAAAGACATTCGAAAACTTTGGTTTTGAAGGTTTTTCTTCAGTGGCAATGGTCGCTTTTGGTTTTGGATCAATTTTATTAATGGCATGATAGCCGATAGGGTCTTTTTCTGCTGGCGCGAAGCCTTTACCCTTCTTAGTGACGACATGAAGAAACTGAGGGCCGCTCAGTTCTTTCATGTTTTCGAGTGTTTCTATCATAGACGGTAAATCATGACCGTCTATTGGACCAATGTAATTAAAGCCTAACTCTTCAAATAGCGTACCGGGAGCCACCATACCTTTAAAGTGCTCTTCAGTTTTTCTGGCTAGTTCCATTAGGTTAGGATTTTGGCTCAAAAAACTTTTGCTGCTATCTCTTACGTGGTTGTAAGCCTTGCCTGAAAGTATTTTGGCTAGGTGCTTGTTAAGTCCACCCACGCTATTGGATATCGCCATATCGTTATCATTTAGGATAACTAACATATCTGGCCTAACATCACCCGCATGACTAAGTGCTTCAAATGCCATTCCGGCAGTTAATGCACCATCACCGATCACAGCAATAGACTGTCGTTTTATATTCTGCAAACGTGCTGCTAGCGCCATACCCAGCGCAGCGCTGATCGATGTGCTGGAGTGGCCAACACCAAAGGTATCGAATTCACTTTCTGATCGACGAGGGAATGCCGCAAGCCCTTCTTTGTGCCTGATTCTGGTCATCTGGTCACGACGACCGGTAAGGATCTTATGAGGGTATGCTTGGTGCCCAACATCCCAAACTAAACGGTCTTCAGGCGTATTAAATACAAAGTGTAGGGCGATAGTTAGCTCAATAACGCCTAAACCCGCACCAAAGTGCCCGCCTGACTGCCCAACACTATAGAGCAGGAATGCGCGCAACTCGTGTGCGAGTTGGGGTAACTGATCTTCGCTCAACAAACGCAATTGGGCTGGCGAGTCCAGCTTATCCAAAAGAGGTGTATTGGGTCTGTGAGTCGGTATTTCTTGAAAAACGTGAGAATGCAGCATCCGGCGATGTTAATCCGTTGAAACAACAAAAGGCCATTATAACGCGTATGTTCAACAAATTGACATAAAGCCGTGCACTTTTTTAGTACAGAGGCAGGCTTTCATACGTGTTATTGCGGTTTCTGGGTATTTGTCATGATATAAACGCTTTCACGTGTTATCTAAGACATTAACGTGGGCGATTAATAATGAACTCACTGATTTGTGCAAGCCTTGATGTATTAAGGCTGTCAAGGTCATTCAATGCCGTTAATGCCGATTGATGAAGTGCTTGAGCTTTTTGCTGTGCGCCCTCTAGCCCAAGTAAAGATGGGTAAGTAGGTTTGTTTCTTGCCTCATCTGCACCCTGGGTTTTACCAAGCGTTTCGGTATTACTCGTGACATCTAAAATATCATCTTGAACCTGAAAGGCGAGGCCGATGGCACGCGCGTATTGCTGAAGGGGATGCAGGGTTTTGGGGTTGTCGAGCCCAGTGCTTTGTGCACCCAAAACAATACTGGCTTCAATTAGTGCCCCTGTTTTATAGTTGTGCATGCGCTCTAGTGAGTTCAGGCTGATTTGTTGGCCCACTGAGTCAAGGTCAATGGCTTGACCTCCTACCATGCCTAGGCTGCCACTAGCGACACTTAGGGTTTTAATCATATCTAAACGCGCTTGAGCTGAATGCTCACCTCTGTCGCAGAGTATTTCAAATGCCATTGCCTGTAGCGCGTCGCCAGCTAAAATTGCAGTGGCTTCGTCGTACTTGATATGACAGGTGGGTAAGCCTCGACGAAGGTCGTCATCATCCATCGCAGGTAAATCATCATGAATAAGTGAGTAGGCGTGGATGAGCTCAACTGCGCAAGCCGCTGCCAGTGCTCTTTCTCGGCTTTGGCCAAATGCTTCTGTGGTCGCAAACACTAATACCGGTCTAATTCTTTTACCGCCCGAGAGTACGCTATACCGAATAGCTGAATGGAGCTTGCAGGGTTCTGTAGTGCTAGGCGCAAGCCAGTCATTCAAGGTGCTATCAATAAGTTGCTGACATAGCGTGAAATAGTTATTGATGTCGTTGTTATTCATTTATCTCGGAGGCCTGCTATAAGCGTTAGTGTTTCTTAATTACGGCTGTGAGTTAGTCGTTAGTTGAGTTGAAGTCGGCTAATGAAAATTCACCGTCCGAATTCTCTATTAAGATTTTTACTTTCTGTTCAGCTCTTTGCAGTGCCGCCTGACAATTCCGAGTAAGTTTAACACCCTCTTCGAATGCGCCTAAGGAGCTTTCAAGGCTTAGCTCTCCTTGCTCCATTTTTCGGACAATGTCTTCGAGTTGACGTAAGGATTGCTCGAAATCAAGGGGGGGTTCACTTTTTAAGGTTGTTTTTATTTCATCAGACATTGTACTTCTAGCCTATTTTAAGTCGACCTATTTTATATCAATAAATGTTTGCTTTAGTGCTGACATAATAAATATTAAAGCTAACATAGATTATTAAAATTATTCATGATTTTTAAGGAATTGTAGCTACAATAATAGAGTGGATTACATTATACCAGACTCATAATAATCGAAATCATTTTTCTTTATCCTTGTTTGTGCGTATATAACAACGGGAAATGAATGCCGTTCTTGGTTTGAAGAGCGGGTGAACGCTGTGGTTTTTATGACCTGTACATTGGTTGATCGAATATCATTAATATGAGCAAGGTGAGGAGTAACGGGTGGATTTAGCTAGCCTTATAGGCTTAATCGGTGGTTTTGCTATCGTCGCAATGGCGATGGTGTTGGGAGGCGGTATTGGACTGTTTCTTGATATGCCATCGTTCTTGATCGTAATAGTAGGCACCGTCTTTGTTGCATTAATGAAGTTCACGCTAGGACAATTCCTCGGCGCTGGAAAGGTTGCAGCAAAAGCCTTTATGTTCAAAATGGATAAGCCAGAAGAGTTGATTGAGCAAATCGTAGAGATGGCAGACGCTGCTCGTAAAGGTGGTTTACTTTCTCTCGAAGGAAAAGAAATTAGTAATGACTTTTTAGCTAAAGGTATTCAGTTATTGGTGGATGGGCATGATGCTGATGTGGTCAAATCATTATTAACCAAAGATAAAAATTTAGCAGTAGAACGGCATCAATTGGGTAATAGTGTATTTATGTCGATTGGTGATGTGGCCCCGGCAATGGGGATGATTGGTACATTGGTGGGGCTAGTGGCGATGCTCTCAAATATGGATGATCCAAAATCCATAGGCCCATCAATGGCCGTTGCACTGCTAACAACCCTTTATGGTGCCATGGTGGGTAACATGATTGCGCTGCCTATTGCGGATAAACTGAAAATAAGAATGGGTGAAGAACAACTGCTAAAATCCATGATTATTGATGCATTGTTAGCTATCCAAGCAGGGCAAAACCCGCGAGTCATTGAGCAGATGTTGAGAACATATTTACCCGAGAGTAAGCGAGTCTCTGCTGATGCAGATGCCTAGTGCATAATGGCTTTTTAGAATATATGCTGACTGCTTTAACGTTAAGGCTGAGCAAAAAACAGTGTGCTGTGAGTGATTGTTTGAATGAGTGATGAAGATGAACAGGATTGTCCCGAATGCCCCGTGGGTCTTCCTGCATGGTTAGCGACATTTGCAGACTTAATGTCGTTGCTGATGTGCTTTTTTGTATTGCTGCTCTCTTTTTCTGAAATGGATGTGCTTAAATTTAAGCGCTTGGCTGGCTCTATGAGAGAGTCGTTCGGTGTCCAGAATCAGGTTAAAGTGAATGATGTTCCTAAAGGGACGAGTATTATTGCGCAAGAATTTTCTCCGGGAAAGCCAGATCCATCACCCTTACAGATTGTCATGCAGCACACGACGGACCCTAATCAGCCAACGTTAAAAGTGCTTTGTGATGCAGAGGTAGAGAAAGCGATTGAAGATCAGTGCTCTGATACCGATGGTGAAAGGCGGGCAGTCAATGAAGCGGTCGCAGATAAATTGAAGGAGTTGGTTGAACAGACTGAAAGCAACGCGATGGATATGGCGGCCAAGCTTGAGGCTGAAATTCGCAGTGATATGCTCGAAATAGAAACACGCGGTAGAAAAATTGTCATAAGGGTGCAAGAGCAAGGCTCTTTTTCTTCTGGGTCGGCACGGCTGCAGTCAGATTTCTTACCTGTGTTGGATAAACTAATTCAAATGCTATCTGAGATTGAAGGCGAAATTACCGTAGAAGGGCATACCGATAACATACCGATAAATACGGATCAGTTTCCATCAAACTGGGATTTGTCAGTGGCAAGGGCGCTAGAAGTGGCGCACGGTTTGTTCGATGATGGCGGGTTAGATCAAGGGCGCTTTACTGTTGTCGGTCTGGCAGATACCGAGCCGTTGGTTCCCAATGACACCCCAGAGGGTAGGGCGAAAAATCGAAGGGTTGAAATTACCCTTCAAGAACCTTCAGGCGCTGAGTTAAAAGACAGTATTCGTAAAGCGCGAGAAGTGGATGCCGGTAGTCTTAGAGGTGATGAGCTTGAAGGCTTTGAAGACTTGGATCCCCATGATATTTTTTAAATTGATATAACGTTACTCAGCATTGATTGTTGCGTGTTTTTGGAACAGTCATTCATGAGTATAAGGCAGAAAAAAATGCATAATAATAACCAAGAGCGAAGACGTTACTTTAGAATAGTGGATCAAGTGGCCATTAGTTACAGGCTATTATCTGAAGAAGAGGGTGCCGCTGCCGGGTTGGGTATTAATTCGCCAGCAGCGTTGGTTGTGCAGCTCGAAAATCAAATATCGGCTTCACTTGAAACGTTGCGCTCTATTCAACCTCAGGTACATGAATTATTAGAATTATTTAATCGTAAAATCAATTTAGTGTTGGCGTTGGATGACTCAATATCTGAATCAGATAGCGATCAAATAAAGCGCGCGCAGCAAGTTAATATCAGTGCCTGCGGCATCGCATTTCCATCAAATGAGCAGCTGAAGCCAAATGACAAAATTCTACTTGAGCTGACGTTATTCCCGTCTAATATTTGCCTTAAAATGGTGTCGGTTGTGATCGGAAGTGAGTTGCTGGAAGAGCCTGTAGGTAATGACGCTTATATTATACGAGCTGATTTTCTGGATATAAGTAGTAATGAGCAAGAAGTACTCGTACAGCATATAATTAAGCGACAGACTATGCAGCTCAAAGAAAGGCGAGAGTCGCGCCAAAAATAACGAGTACTGCTATGCGTACCTTAACTTTTATAGGTTGTTTTTCTTGCAGTTTCTCCTTCTGCAGAATAGCTTTGTTCTAAAAAGAAGTGATTGCCGGTGCGCTGTATTTGAACGACTGTGCTGGCTCGCGTCCCGTAACTCGGGCTTCTTATAAACAAGGGGGATAGCAGCTTCTCAAGCATCTTACCGACCCCCGTGTCGGGCAATAGAGCGTCATCTGCAGGTTGGTCATGTTGAAGTAATTTTAATAACGCCTTCTCTTTCTCGGTACCCGCCTTTAATGGCCCATTTACTACTTGGCTAAACTGTTTAATGCCTGTCGTTACTTTTGGCCACGGCGTATTTAATAAATGATTGCTAAGACCATAAATACCTTTCTCAAGACGTCGAGGGGGCTGTTCGCTTCGGTTCGAAAAATAGTGTAGAGACGATGTATCGCCTACTAATAAGTTAAAGCCTGCGTATTGATGTTGGCTATCATGAATCTGATGTAAATATTCTTCAGGGCTTTGTTCGCTTTTCAAGAAACTGCTGGTTAATGCGCCCCTAGAGTAAGGATACTGGCGGTTATCGGTTGCTCTGTAATTAGTGACGGCGGCAAACCTGCCTGATTGAGTAATGCCTAGCCAAGTACCCTGCTGCTGTAAGTCTCTACCTGCTATTATATGATGGTTGTCTTTCCAGCGGTGAGCGGTTTGGCTAGGGCGGTTATAAAACTCATCCCTGTTGGCTGCGACGATCAGTTGTTCCTCAGAATCGGGATTCCAAGCAAATAAAATAAGGCACATTTGTCGATACTCAACAATATTAAATCTTTCGGTGATCCTTACCACGCTCGTGGCAATCTTGTATCATACCACTCTTTATAGAATTGATAGTTAGATTATACATCTCACCTGATTTTCCGTTTATTCATGATAAATAGGGTCAATGCCAACCATGGTTCTTCTACTGTATTTAGGCTTAGGTGCTATCGCGGGATTACTTGCGGGCTTGTTTGGTATTGGTGGCGGGCTAATTATTGTACCGGTGTTGGTATTTAGCTTTGCGTATCAGGGGATTTCACCAGACGTATTAACACATATGGCGGTGGGAACCTCACTAGCAACGATTGTGTTTACGTCTATTAGCTCGGTTAAAACACACCAAGAAAAAGGCGGTGTTCGTTGGGATTTGTTTAAACCCATGGCCATTGGGATTGTGCTAGGGGCTGTGCTTGGCGTGTTTACAGCCGCGGAACTTAGTGGTCCTGTGTTACAAAAAATAATCGGTGTTTTTGCAATTTTAATGGCCGCTCAGATGGGGTTTGGGTTAAAGCCTAAACCCACTCGAGGCATACCGGGACGCGGCGGCTTAGTGGGTGTAGGTGCCGGTATTGGTTGGGCCTCGGCTATTTTTGGTATTGGTGGTGGGTCGTTATCGGTTCCTTTCTTATCGTGGTGTAATGTGCGGATGCAGCAGGCTGTAGGTACTTCTGCAGCGTGTGGTTTGCCAATTGCTGTATCTGCAGCGATAACAAATGTATATAAAGGGTGGGGGGATCCAGCCTTACCTGAGTGGAGCGCTGGTTTTATCTATTTACCTGCTTTTGTCGGGATTGTAATAACAAGTGTTTATTTTGCCCGAGTAGGGGCAACGTTGGCGCATAGGCTGTCCCCTGAAAAGTTAAAACGCATTTTTGCCCTATTGCTATTGTTTGTGGGTGTAAGGTTTCTGTTGGCCTAATAAGATTTTAAACTTGCCATATAAGCGTGGCTATAAAGGAATGAGTAAATGTTGAAATATCCACAAATTGACCCTGTTGCGGTGTCTATCGGGCCTCTAAAGGTTCATTGGTACGGGTTAATGTACTTAGTCGGGTTCGCAACGGCATGGTTTTTGGGCACAAAGCGAGCAGCTAAATCGTGGTCGCCGATAAAGCCAGAACAGATGGGCGATCTTATCTTTTATTGCGCTATGGGGGTCGTCTTAGGCGGTCGTTTCGGTTATGTGTTTTTCTATAACTTTGATCGATTCTTAGATGACCCATTGTGGTTATTTATGGTTTGGGAAGGGGGCATGTCGTTTCATGGTGGGTTGATTGGTGTCATGCTGGCGATGTTTTGGTTTGGGCGTCAGCTAGGGCGCACCTTTTTCGAAATATCTGATTTTGTTGCGCCTCTTGTTCCTGTGGGTTTAGGTATGGGGCGTTTAGGTAACTTTATTGGAGGCGAGCTTTGGGGTAGGCAAACAGACGTTTCATGGGCTATGATTTTTCCACGAGATGCAGAGCAACTACTTAGACACCCTTCGCAACTCTATCAATTTGCGCTTGAAGGTGTCGCATTGTTTGCGGTGTTATGGTGGTTTTCATCCCGTCAGCGTCCTAAAATGGCTGTTTCAGGCTTATTCCTACTTTGCTACGGCGCCTTTAGAATTATAGTAGAGTTCTTCCGTCAACCTGATGCTCATTTAGGGTATTTGGCCTGGGATTGGCTTACCATGGGGCAGCTGCTATCGCTACCGATGGTATTGATAGGTATTGGGATGATGGTTTGGGCCTACAAAATGAATAGTATTACTGGCGCGCCGGCGACAGACAAAGCTTAAGAATTACGACATAAATTATAGGTAGTGATAAATGAAAGCATATTTGGATTTAATGCAGGATGTAGTTGATAACGGAACGGACAAAGGAGATAGAACCGGTGTTGGAACGCGTTCTGTTTTTGGTCGACAGATTCGTTTTGATTTGTCCAAAGGCTTTCCGTTAGTCACCACCAAAAAGATTCATCTAAAAAGTGTTATTTACGAACTGCTTTGGTTTCTAAAAGGCTCAACGGATAATAATTGGTTGCAAGAGCGCGGCGTATCTATTTGGGATGCTTGGGCGACTGAAAAGGGTGATTTAGGGCCTATTTATGGTAAGCAGTGGCGTAGTTGGATGGCACCCAATGGTGAGACGGTTGACCAGATTACGGATGTAATCGAACAGATTAAGTCTAAGCCTGATTCACGACGGCTTATTGTTTCGGCCTGGAATCCAGCTGAGCTACCGGATGAATCTATAGGACCTCAAGCGAATGTTGAACAGGGTAGAATGGCGTTAGCACCCTGCCATTGCTTATTTCAGTTTTATGTCTTAGACGGTAAATTATCTTGTCAGCTATATCAGCGAAGTGCTGATTTGTTCTTAGGTGTGCCCTTTAATATTGCAAGCTATGCGTTGTTAACGCACATGATTGCAGATCAGTGTGGGCTAGGTGTGGGTGAGTTTATTCATACATTTGGAGACTGTCATCTTTACCAGAATCATCTTAATGAAGACATCGTATTTAAGCAATTGAAGCGAGAGCCTCACAAACTTCCTCAGTTGCTCATTAAGCGCAAGCCCGAGAGTATTTTTGACTATGAATTTGAAGATTTTGAAGTTGAAGGATATGAGCCCGAAGGGCTGATCAGAGCGCCTATTGCAATATGACATCTTGCCTTTAGTATAAGCACGGTGGTGAGTATCTGTACTACAGCCAAAAAAAGGGAGCTACGCGTTGTAGCTCCCTTTTTTTGGCTGATTTTCTAATAGCCGCCGCTTAGATCAAAAATCTTCCCAGTCATCATCGTTAGAAAATGAGGCTGCATTGCCTCCCCCCGCTTCAGATTTCGGAAGCTGATGGGGGTAGTATGACTTTATTGCTTCTTGATTTGATTGGCGTTGACCGTAGGTTGGTGCGTTCTCGGTATAAGCGTCTACTTTAAAAAAACCAATGAGCCTATTCATGCTAGAGGCTTGCTCTGACATTGCCTCACTAGCAGCAGAGGCTTCTTCTACCAAGGCTGCATTTTGTTGGGTCATTTCATCCATTTGTACAACGGCTTGGTTAATTTGCTCGATGCCAGATGACTGTTCTGAGGCCGCAGTGCTAACTTCGTTGATCATGCCTGCTACTTGGTCAACAGCATGAACAATGGCGCCGAGGGTATCACCTGACTCATTCACTAACATTGATCCTGTTTCTACTTTAACGACACTATCTCTGATTAGGTCTTTGATTTCTTTTGCAGCATCCGCTGACCGCTTAGATAAGCTCCTGACTTCACCTGCCACCACGGCAAAGCCGCGCCCCTGTTCGCCAGCTCTAGCGGCCTCTACTGCTGCATTAAGTGCGAGGAGGTTGGTTTGGAATGCAATTTCATCAATGACACCAATAATATCGTTTATACGATTGCTTGACGTCAGTATTTCTTTCATTGCTTTGACTGCTTCTTGCACGGTTTCACCGCCTTGCTGAGCTTTGGTCTTTGCTTCAAATGCGAGGTGATTTGCTTCACTTGCATTGTCTGAACTCTGTTTAACTGTGGCAGTTATCTCTTCCATACTCGACGCGGTCTCTTCTAGTGAGCTTGCCTGCTCCTCTGTGCGCTGGCTGAGGTCGGTGTTACCTTGCGCTATTTCATTAGCGGCGGTATGGACAGTATTGGCCGCCTCCCTTATTTGAGAAATAATATCGGTCAGTCGGCTAACGGTGCCGTTTGCATCTTCTTTAATGCGCTGGAAATCACCTTCGTACTCGTTGCTGATTGACTTTGTTAAATCTCCATCGGCAAGCTGGGCGAATAGCTGACCTATATCTGAAACAAATGAGGATGAGCTCTCTAGTAAGTCATTAAGGCCAATGCTGAGCTTCTTAAAGAATCCATCTTTGTCACCTAGCGGAATACGTTTGGATAAATCGCCTTGCGCAGCTGACTCTACAATCGCATCAATCTCTTTTTCGATGGCGACTTCGAGTGTCCTATCTTTTAATTCAATAACGGTGCCTAAGCGCGCATTGTTTTCATTGATAACAGGGTTAATTGATAAATCTAAAGTGCGTCCGCCAATAAATAAGGATGTTTCGAGGGTCGTGGTGAGTGTTTCCAGTAGGCGAGCCTGTTGCTCAGGCTTCTTATTCAGGGCATCTAAGGAACCGCCTAATAGCTCTCCTACACTGAACCTAGGTAGTTCTGTTTGAATATCGGCTTCAGCATTTTTTAATGTCGCGTTGATGGCATCGTTCATGTAGATAATGTTTCGGTCAGTGTCTGCCACCATTACGTTAGCGCTAACATTATCCAATGCTTCTTTTATGCGTGTGGAGGCGGCTGCTTTTTTAGTCGCGTCGTCGACTGCAAAGCCCGTTTTAATCCGCATAGAGGTAATACCTCTTGTAAGCATTGATAGCTCGTTATTACCAATCATCTCCAGTGTTTGCTTGTAATCGCCGTTGCTTATAGAGGCTAGGTTCGCGAGGCTTTTATTAATTGTACTAAAGGTTCTTCGGCTAACGGCAATTCCGATACTGGCGACTAAGAATATTGAAATAATGGTTGCTAGCGAGATGCTGTAAAATATGAATGATAGATTGTCGATACGGCGCTGAAGCTGGGTTTCGAGCAAGCGAACTGACTGGTCATATAGCGCAAATGACTCCGATATCGCGGAGGTGCCTGATTCAAATAGGGTTGAACTATCTCCGATATAATTACCGTCTCTCACATGTGCGATTGAATTAATAAAGTTTTCAACAGCAAGCTCTGTTTTTCTTCCTTGGTTTGCTAAAAATTTAGAGGCTTCTTGGCTGGCATTCGCGCTGCTATTGTAAGACCTAGAAACACGTTTATTGGATAAACCTAGTTCTGCCGTAAGCTCGCTAAGTAGACCTTGCTCAACAAGTGATGTGTCTTTATCTTCTGCCAGAATTCCAGTGGCTAGGCCTCTTGTGCGCCCCATTAGTTCGATTAATTGAGGGATGCGGTTAACAATTAAATCCATGTTATAAAAGCTTTCTAGCTTTGGGTCTAAAATGAGATTCGATGTATCCCCTATATGCACGATAAATTGTAATAAATTATGTATAAAGTCGGTGTGCAGTGCAAAGCTTTGAGCTGGCGTCAGTGTTAGCGATCTTGATTCTAATGACTCCCACTCCTCAGATAGCATTTTGAGGCTTTGGGTTGAGTCTAATAAACGGCCTAGGCGCTCATCAACTTCTTTTGCTGAGGTAAAAGCCTTACGTATATCGCCTCTAAGCGCTCGTATTTTATTCTCGAAAGATGTGTCGCCCTTAAGGAATGCATTCGTCATTCCTCGATGCTTCGGTGTGAGTTCTAGTAGAACCCGTAGAGGCTTTATATACTCAACACCTAGCAGCTCTTTTGATGAGAAGTTGACATCCTCTTTTTGAAGGTTGAGTTGAACGACAATGGTCGCTACAAGGAAAGTAAAAACTAACCCTAACGCTATGAACTGGTGAGTCAGTTTAATATTGCCAAGTTTAGCCAGAAGAGATGCAACTCCCGGTTTAATTAGGTTGCCGTTTTCAATTCGAAGCTTGCCATCTTTAATTTTCTTTATCGCTATTTCAGCGTTGGCAATTTCTTCACGTGTCGGTTTTACGCGTACAGACATGTACTCGACAACATTACCGTCTTTAAGAACCGGCGTTATATTAGATTTAACCCAATAATAATCACCGTTTTTGCAACGGTTTTTAATTACTTGTACCCAAGGTTTGCCAGACTTTAAAGTGTTCCATAAGTCTTCAAATAGTTCGGGAGGCATGTCGGGGTGGCGCACCATGTTATGGTTTTCGCCAATAAGCTCTTCTTCACTAAAGCCACTTACAGTAATAAACTCTTGGCTTACGTAGGTGATAGTCCCCTTGAGGTCGGTCGTCGATAAGAGAGTGTCATTTTCTGAAAAGCTAATCTCATTATCTGTGACCGGCATGTTGATCTTCATTTTTACCAAGCTCCCGAGCATGACTCATTTTTTCAATGGCTATGTTTTTAATAACGTTGTTTTTTTAACGACTTTTGATGGAGGTTTGCTTTGGTTTTATTGCCTAATCAGGTGTCTTTAACGTTATTTACACTAATTTATTTAAGAATAGACACAATATTTCGAATCGCGAGGTTTCTTGCGGTGTCTGCTAGGGTTATATGTTATAAAAGCCGATTAATAGAGGCATAGTGATTCGTGATAAACGTACAGAGGTGAGTGATAAAAATGAAGAAATCGATCATTGTTGCGATGGCAGAAAATAGAGTTATCGGTAGAAATAACAAACTCCCTTGGTATCTGCCTAATGACCTAAAATATTTTAAGTCAGTCACAATGGGCAAGCCCATCATTATGGGGCGTAAAACATTTGAGTCAATTGGTAAGCCTTTGCCGGGTCGTTTGAATTTGGTGATTACAAGAAATACTGCATGGCAACATGACGGTGTTACGGTTGTTCATACGTTTGAAGAGGCTTTTGCAAAAGCAGAGGCAACGGCGTTAATTAATGGCGTTGATGAAGTGATGATTATTGGTGGTGATCAGATTTATCAAAGTTCGTTAGATTTGGTGGACAGAATTTATCTTACAAAAGTACATGCAGAGGTAGAAGGGGATGCTTGGTTTACTGAAGTCGACTGGCCGCAATGGGAAGAAACTGCGCGAGAAGATTTTAAGGCAGAAGGCTCGAACCCGTATGACTATAGCTTTATTGTTTATGAGCGCAAGTAATTGATAATCTCTTGATTGCGTTTTACGCCATCATGCTTACAAGGGCGCTTGAACCGATTTTGTAGCCGTGATACAGGGAGGTACGACTGGAATCAAGGAGGGTAAACATTGAGCCCCCTTGATTCCGTTTCTCTTTATCACGGCTATGAGATAGACTGGACGTTAATCTAGCATATCCAAGTTTCTTACGGCGCCTTTATCGGCGCTAGTTGCTAGCATCGCATACGCTTTTAACGCTGCAGATACCTTGCGTTTGCGAGGTTCTGCTGGTTTCCAGCCATCTTTACCTTTTGCGTTCATGGCTGCGCGGCGCTCTGCTAGTACTTCATCACTTACATTCACGTTGATCGCGTTGTTAGGGATATCGATAGTGATGCTGTCGCCTTCTTCGATCAAAGCGATAGCGCCGCCAGAAGCGGCTTCTGGTGAAGCATGCCCAATAGACAACCCCGATGTTCCACCTGAAAAACGCCCATCAGTCAGAAGTGCACAGGCTGCGCCTAGCCCCTTTGATTTTAGGTAGCTTGTTGGGTAGAGCATTTCCTGCATGCCCGGTCCGCCTTTGGGGCCTTCATACCGAATAATGACTACATCACCCGCTTTCACATCATCGTTAAGAATGCCTTCTACTGCAGAATCTTGGCTTTCGAAGATTCTAGCGGTGCCATTGAATACCCAAATAGATTCATCTACACCTGCGGTTTTCACAACACATCCATCTTCAGCGATGTTTCCGTATAAGACCGCTAGACCCCCTTCTTGTGAATACGCATTTTCTTTTGAGCGAATACAGCCAGATTCTCTGTTTCCGTCCAAACTTGGCCAACGAGTACTCTGGCTAAAGGCTGTTTGTGTTGGAATACCGCCTGGGCCTGCTTTATAGAACTCGGCAATAGCAGGGTCGTTATTACGCATTATATCCCACTTATCCAACGCTTCACCTAGCGTTTTTGAGTGTACCGTAGGTAGATCGGTATGCAGTAAACCTGCACGATCGAGTTCACCTAAGATCCCCATGATGCCGCCTGCACGGTGGACATCTTCCATATGGTAGTCAGGTGAGTTTGGCGCTACTTTACATAGTTGAGGTATCTTATGAGATAGCTCATTAATATGCTTAAGGGTGAAATCAATCTCTGCTTCTTGTGCTGCTGCTAGTAGGTGCAAAATGGTATTGGTGGAACCACCCATAGCCACATCAAGTGTGATTGCGTTTTCAAACGCTTTGAAGCTAGCAATCGAGCGAGGCAATACAGATTCATCGTCTTGCTCGTAATAGCGACGAGTAATGTCGACAATGGTTCTGCCTGCTTGCAGGAATAGCGCTTCACGATCAGCGTGAGTGGCTAATACTGTGCCGTTTCCTGGTAGAGAAAGGCCAATGGCTTCGGTTAGGCAGTTCATTGAGTTGGCTGTAAACATACCTGAGCATGAACCACAGGTTGGGCAAGCGCTACGCTCATACTCTTCAACGGCAGCGTCGTCAGCGTCTGGGTCTGCTGCAATAACCATAGCATCAACGAGGTCAAGCTTGTGTTCTGATAGCTTGGTTTTACCTGCTTCCATCGGACCGCCCGATACGAATATTGTTGGAATATTTAAGCGTAGAGCGGCATTAACCATTCCGGGTGTGATTTTATCGCAATTAGATATACAAACGAGTGCGTCAGCACAGTGCCCGTTAACCATGTATTCGACAGAGTCTGCAATAAGGTCACGAGAAGGAAGACTGTATAGCATGCCGTCATGGCCCATCGCGATACCGTCATCGATGGCGATAGTGTCAAATTCTTTTGCAACCCCGCCAGCTTTTTCGATTTCTCTACAAACCAATTGGCCTAAGTCTTTTAGGTGGACATGCCCAGGCACAAATTGTGTAAATGAGTTGGCGACAGCAATAATTGGCTTTTTAAAATCGTCATCTTTCATTCCGGTGGCGCGCCATAAAGCGCGAGCGCCAGCCATGTTACGGCCTGCGGTAGAGGTTTTTGAGCGATATATTGGCATCAGATTCTTCCAGTAAAACGATCGATAAAAGAGTGTAAACTTGTCTACAGCAAGCATACCAGAGATATTCTGTAGATTTAATACTCTATTGAGCTTCAAGTACGAATACTTTGATGCAATCAAAGAAATACCTGTTAAACTTTTAATCAGTCTTTTCTATCGTCATGTTAATTATTAGCGTTTAGTATCAAAAGTACGATAGCGGCCCACGGGGTCTTGCTCAAATTTGTCCAGAGAGTTTCCTTGTTTTGATTGAGCATCTTAATATAGTTGAGTTAATGTCGTCTTGGACGCTAGGGTAGATTTACCAATATATAAGGAATAGGTCCTGTTAATGCATGCTTCGATCGAAATTACGGCTGACGCGTTAAAAAAATTTCGACCTCTCGATAGGTTGTCCGAAAATCAGCGGATACTGCTTGCGCATAAAGCCCACTTCTCTTCCTTTAAAAAGAAAAAGGTCGTTTTTGAGCGGGGAACGTTTGATCATCATGACTATTTTCTTTTGAATGGCAAAATTGAATTAGAAGCCCCAGATGGTCGCACTAGAGAGATTGACGCAGGCACAGAGCAAGCGGATGCTGCAATTGCACACTTACAGCCACGGCAATACACCGTTAAAGCGGTGACAGACGTTGATTTTCTGATAATTGAGAAAGATGTACTGAATATTTTACTCAAGCAAGCGCCAGTACATAACTTTGAGGCAGATGAAGGTTTTGATGATGGTGACGCTGAAGATGTTGAGGGCGCCTTTAAAGTATTGATGAGTTTTTATCATGACTTAAAATCTAATAATTTTACATTGCCTAGTTTACCTGACGTTGCTTATCGTATTCGCCAAATAGCCGGTAAAAATGAAACCTCCGCAGATGATATTTCAAAGGTTGTAAATACTGATCCAGCCATGACGGTTAAGCTGATAAAATCATGTAATAGCCCTTTATATAGGGGGTTTAATGAAGTGTCTTCTTGTCGAGATGCGGTTGTGCGGTTGGGGATACAAACGACTCAGCAGTTAGTGACCGTATTTTCCATGAGGGAGCTATTTAGGAGTAAGAAACCCGAGCTAAAACAGGCAATGTCTGAATTGTGGCAACACTCGCGAGAAGTTGCTTCGATTGCATACGTACTCGCCGAGCAGACGCCAGGATTAAATAAAGATCATGCGATGCTTGCGGGTTTGATTCATGATATTGGTGCAATTCCGGTTATTACTTACGCTGAAAACTTCCCTGAACTTTATGCTGATGAAAAAGCACTCAATGGTGCGATTGATGAATTAAGAGGCGAAATTGGCTGCACTATTCTTGAGCAGTGGGGCTTCCCAAGTGACTTAATTGAAGTTGTGGCGAAAGCAGAAGAGTGGGGCTTTGATTCTGGGCGTGATGAGCCGAGTTATACTGATATTATTATTGTTGCGCAGATGCATGCCTTAATTAGCTGCCCTAAACGAAATAACTTACCTCCTTTTAATAAAGTGCCTGCATTTCGAAAATTGGCAAGCGGTGGTTTGACGCCAGAGCGGAGTTTAAAGGTGATGGTAGAGGCACGACATAAAATTGAAGAGATTCAACAGGTCTTAGGGCCTGCAAGTTTGTCGAGCGAATAAGCGGTTGTGAGAACTAAAGAGGCGCTAATAAGGCGCTGTTGGTGGGTTTTTGATGGCTTGTTGCTGTGCTTTAGCAACTTTGTTGAGATCATTTTCAATCTTATGAATTCTCATTTCAATTAACTCAAGTTTAGCGAGAATCTGCTGCTCTCTTTGAACGACTAGCTTTTCATCTCGAGAGACAAAAAAGGCTGAAAAACTGGCCGTGAGCATCGAGAATATTCCAATCCCCATCAGAATTAAAAATGAGCCAAATAAACGGCCTTCTGTACTAACGGGGACAATATCGCCATAACCCACTGTGGTGACCGTTACCCAAGCCCACCATATACCTTCCCAAGGGGTTTCTATTGCCGGATCAAGACCTGCGATTAGAAAGCCTGCCATTACCGTAATAATAAACCCGATCATTAATGTGGTGCCGAGATGGTTTCGTGCCAATATTCGCTTAGCGGTGCTTGATATATGGATCAGGATTCCACCCATGACAATAAGGCGGAGTGTACGAAGTACACCCGCGGCGGGGAACTCCTCCCAGAGTAACGGGAAGCCTAAAAGGATGATCACTAGGTTGACCCAGTTTCCGATAAGGTAATGTTTTTTATTCCGGACTAAGGATGTGAGTAATACGGTTTCAAATAAAAAGAAGGACCATATTAACCAATCTGTCACGAGAATAATGTTAGCCGGAATAGCCCCTTTTGCCTGCAGGTACCACTCAATAATGATCCAGATGGCCATAAGAACCATTGGCCATTCTAAGTGACCTGCGTATTTGAGCGCTTTAGAGTTTTCGTTCCGGTCAACGCCGGCTAATCCTATAACGCGAGGGAAAGGCTGATTGCTCATTGATTATTAAGGTCTTAAAAGTTATTTGATCATATAATAGTAGCAGAATATTGTTGCAAGTAATTGAGCTGATCAGATAGACGTCACTCAGTCGTTGGTTTTTCAGTTTGTTATTTATAGGATTAAAAATGTCGCGCGTAGAAATAAATTTTCCGAAAGTAACTCATTTTAGTACCGAGTTGCAGGTACGGGTAGGGGATATCAATCAAGGGAATCACCTTGGGCATGATCGAATGATTACGATGATTCATGAAGCTCGAATACAGTTTTTTCGTGCACTAGGTTATGAAGAGCTGGATATCGATGGGGTCGGTACGCTTGTGGCTGATTTAGCGATCAGCTATCAAAATGAAGCGTTTTACGGCGATTGTTTGCGGTTTGATATTTCGGTAGAGGATATTTCTCGTAAAAGTTGCCAGTTTATTTATCGGGTTGTTAGGCCTGTGGTTTCTTCTGCGTTGAGTGCGTCAGAACAAGCAAAAGGTGACATAGGTAGTGGCGATATTGGTGGTAATCATGTACAAAGTGATGAGTTCATTGCGTTAGCAAAAACAGGTATTGTGTTTTTTGATTACGCATTACGAAAAAGCGTGGCCGTACCGGTAGGCTTTATAAAACAATTGGATAAACAATCAGTTTAATGAAAACACCTCTCTTTCCTTTGAATTCAGTGCTGTGCCCAATGGGGAGAATACCTCTACAGTTATTTGAACCTCGGTACCTCGATATGCTCTCTGAGTGTATGAAAACAGACCGAGGGTTTGTCGTAGTGCTTATTAAAGAAGGCAGTGAGGTGGGGGGGGGATGTGATTTTTACAGCATCGGCACGTATGTTCGGCTCGTTGATTTTCGTAAGCTCGAAAACGGCTTATTGGGTATAACCATAGAAGGCACATCAAAAGTGCTGCTAACAGACTTTTCGCAAGGCGCTGATGGGCTTTATTCTGGACGTATAGAGCATTTAATCGAAGAAGCGTACGCAACGCTTCCAGATGAATACTTAGAGCTTGCCACGCTACTAGAACAGCTAGAAAGGCATCCTGCTATTCAAGCGCTTAATATGGATGTCGATTATGCGGATTGTCGGCAGGTGGGCTGGCGTTTAGTTGAGTTATTACCGCTCACGAAAAAAGAGAAACAACATCTACTTGAGTTAACGGATCCACTTGAGCGGCTTAAACAGATAGAAGACTTTCTCTCGTTAATGGAGCAGTGAGTTAAGGTTTTACGTTAGACAGTGGTTGATAGTTAGAAAGCGCCTCAGGTAACCCTAGCCATATATACAATACTGTAGATGTGGCCCAAAGCCCGACGGCCAAAATCGTAAACATATCTAGCGTGAGCGCTTGTCGGTCGTAACGACTATAGCTGACTCGTGTCAACGCGCAGATGCATAAGCCTAGCAGTAAGCCCCCAACGATATCACTTGCCCAGTGAACCCCTAGATACAATCGACTAAGGCCAATCAATAGCATCGGTATACTAAAGAGGCTGTAAATCATCCAGCGTTTCTTTTGCTGAATCTCTTGAGCAATAAACGCCGCGAGTAGCCCTAGAAAAACGACAGAGCCGCTAGTGTGACCGCTAGGGAAGGCTGCTGACGCGGGGCCATTGATGACTAAGTCGGGGCGTGCAATATCAAAGTATGCTTTTAGTCCATGGGTGATTAGGGCGGTTGCAATGCCGGCTAGCGATATATGGGTCGCTGCAGCGTAGAAGCCACGAAAGAGTAATAACGACACAAAGATAGGAAACGCAATATAATAGACCTTTGGGTCTCCCAGCATGGTGATCACAATCACCAGCGGGTCGTATAGAGGGTTTCTGAGCAATGAAAAAAACGTTGATGTCTGGTGGTTGATTACATCAAACCAGTGGGTGTAGCTTACCGCTTGTGCGACTAAAATAAATAGCGTTAGAGTCATTAGTGCAAGAACCAATGAAGGTAGTGGAAACTCTCCTCCATCGGCTCTTCTGTTAGACAACCCTTTCCATACCTGCTGTGTAAAGTGGTATTGCATGAGTATCCGCTTAATATAATTGTAGCTCCTGCCTTTTTGCTGAAGCCCCCACTGGAGGCGAACAAATAATATGTATGTCGCAGATAGCACACCTAAAGCGGTAAGGAGTACAGGGTAAAAATGCGGTGGTAATTCAATATCGAGAGATATTGAAGCACCTACAAGAAAGCCTGGCAATATATAAATAGGTGCCCAGCCAATGGCAGAAACAATATTAAATATAAAGAATTTTTTGGGCGGCATTTGAAGCATGCCTGCAATCATGGGCAAGATAGGGCGAATAGGGCCTACAAAACGGCCAATTAGTACGCTTTTACCCCCGTGCTTATCAAAAAAACGTGTTCCACTATCAAGCAGTTGAGGATACCGGCGGACAGGCCAGACTGTTGCAATAGATTCTTTAAAGTAACGTCCGAGAAAGAAACTCAGACCGTCACCAGAAACGGCGCCTGCAAAAGCCCAAAATAAAGATGCCTCTATCGATAGCGCCCCTCCACCAGCAACAGCCGCCACCATAAATAGCAACATGACGCCAGGTACGATAACGCCTGCAACGGCCAGAGACTCGACAAAGGAAATACTAAAAATAGCAAATGCCACCCAGTTAGGGTGCGCTTGGAGCCCATTTATTAGGGGTTGAATGTCAGATAAGTTCATTGTTGGGTGAAATGGTTAACTCTATTGTGTCCGTTGGCTTCTGCATCACTCAAAGCACATTGAACTTCTTTTAAAAGGCTTTCGGCGGTGGTTGGTTTTTCAGTTGATGTGGTGCAACCTACGCTAACGGTCATGGTGCCTATCGTTTGCCACTTAGTTTCTTCTACGGTTCTGCGCACGCGCTCAGTCATGATCAGCATCCCTTCTTGGGGGGTGTTGGGTAAAAGCATATAAAATAAACTGTTATCGTCGTAGTAGTGGCTATCTCCGGCTCTGATCATGCCGCCTAGCATTTCTGAAAGCTCGATGGTTAAATCTTTTGCTGCATTGTTACCATGAACATCGGTAAATTGGTCAAAGTAGTCAACTTTCAGTGCGATTAACGATAGTGTGTTTCCGGTGACATGAGAGCGGCTAATTTCTTTGGTCAGCGTGTCGTCAAGGTGCTTCATATTGTAAGCCCCTGTCAGTGGATCATGAAGTGATAGCTCAATTAACTTGCGATTTTTATGGTGGTGAAGGTAAGCGAAAATACTCGCAACGCTACTAATCAGAAGATAGCTAGTGAAGAATGATAGACTGTTAAATAACCCTTGCTGAATCATAATAAAGAAGGTGAGTGATATCAGTACACCGGCATTGAATACGTTTGACATTCGAAAAGGGAGCACTAAATAACTCAGTAAGCCGATTGGATATAGCCAAAGCGTTGCATTGGATGATGTTTCATTAATATTTGAGGCAATTAAAACCACCATGACTGCAAGCAATATAGGGTGTGCGTGGTCTTTAATTTCAAAGAATCTTTGTGCGTAGGTATAAGCAATACCAAACCCTAAAAGGGGAATTAGAAAGGTGGCGGTGTAAACTAACTCATAAAAGCCATAGCGGTAATTTTGAATAGCCAGAAAGAACATAAAAAAGGCGGTTAAGCCATAAGACGTTGTTCTTGTCATGTTCTTAAGTTGGGAATCAGTCATCCTTTCTGTGCCTTTTATTTAATATGGAACTAGTAACTAATTATTTTTTGGGGTTTATGTTGTTTGCCGTGCTAGCCAAGCGTGTCTGTAGCGGCTCTGACTTTACTTGTATTAGTCTCTGCGTCAACATAAGAGCGGGTTCGGTTTTGACCTCTTCTTTGTGCTTGTTGAAGCGCTGATAGCGATTTTTTTAGCAGGGAATCAGCATTATCGCCTACATTAAGGCTTGCAGCACCAATACTGACGGTAATGGGCATGTTGGCATCACTCAGCGAGTCTTTAGCTATGACTCGCAGATTCTCAGCGGTTTTCATCCCTTCTTGAGTGTTGGTATAGGGAAATACGATTAAAAATTCGTGATCCTTCCATCGATAATAACTGTCAAAGGCGCGAAGGTTTTCGTGTAGTACATGTCCTAGTTTACTGAGCAGTACGTCGTGGTCGGCGGCGTCTATATGATCAAAACCTTGGTCATCTATCGCCAGCGCCATCACCGTTAGTTCGGTACCTTCTCTTTCACTGCGTTGAATTTCTTTGACTAGATCATCGTTCAACCGCTCTTTAATAGATGCTTGGGTAAGATTGTCGGTCCGCCGTAAAGGTTTAAGTTGTTGATCTTTTATTTCTCTCAAGTAAACAAAGCCTGCTGTAAGAGCAAGGCATAACATGTAATTTATCAGAAGCTCTAATTTTTCTGCCGAATCACTTATCTGAGTGAGTATAACCACTAAGCAGAAGCTATAGATTGCGGTCGCTATAAGTGCTGTTTTTAGCGGATAAAAGAACAGCAATAACAAAGGCAAAATAAAACTCCATGGGCTGGCTGCGTATTCGCTATTTGTCGCGCTAAGCAGTGATACAGCAGCTAAAAATAGTAGGGTGATATGGGTCCAAGAACTGCGGCGTAAGCTTTTTTGCGGATCTTTTTCTAATAATCGTTGTTTCTCGAAGAGGCTATTCAATATAAGTAGGATAGAAAAAACGGCGGCAACGATAGCGCCTTCTAGCTTTCCTACTAATAAACCGGCTAGCGCTAAAAATGCGGTTATAGCCGCTGCATACTGGTATGAGCGAGTCCGTATGGTGTTGCTTAAGCGTGTTTGAGGCATAATCGTCTTTGTTATTATCCTTGTTAAATTAGGTTCTTTAAGGTCGTTCCTTAATTCAACGTTGGTGTCATTGGTTCAGAAGGTTATAATAACCTCTTTTGGTGTATCGTATAAATGATTGTTGCTCTTAGATTGCTTCTAAGGTCTTAATTTTCGTTTGATATTGTTTAATGTAGCAGCTTTATAGGTTGAAAACAGGCGATGGATGTAAAAGCATACATGGTAGACGTGGGCGAAAAGGCCCGTCAGGCATCTGCTCTAATTGCTCAGGCGAGTACAGAAGCAAAAAATCGTGCATTGATTGCGATGGCTGAAGCGTTAGATCTGGCGCGTGATAAATTAGCTAAAGCGAATGAGTTGGACTTGGAAAACGGACGAAATAATGGCCTTGATTCGGCAATGCTTGATCGTTTGGAGCTAACGCCAGCACGTATCGATACCATGATTGAAGGGCTGCGACAAGTTGCATCTCTTCCTGATCCTGTCGGCATTATTGATGATATGAAATATATGCCTTCTGGTATTCAAGTTGGCAAAATGCGTGTGCCCTTAGGTGTAGTCGGAATTATTTATGAGTCTCGCCCAAATGTTACGGTAGAAGCGGCCAGTTTGTGCCTTAAGTCAGGCAATGCGACGATCTTGCGAGGTGGATCAGAAGCGATTCATTCAAATCAAGCCGTTGCGGCGTGTATTAGCCAAGGGCTATCTCAAGCAGGACTACCTATTAATGCAGTGCAGGTGATTAAAACAACTGATCGTGCAGCCGTAGGCGAGCTGATTACGATGCCAGAGTATGTCGATGTTATTGTTCCTCGTGGCGGTAAAGGCTTAATTGAGCGAGTGAGTCGAGATGCCAAAGTAGCAGTAATTAAGCACTTAGACGGTATTTGCCATGTATTTATTGACCGTGATGCAGACCGAGAAAAAGCGGTTAATGTCGCCTTTAATGCAAAAACTCATCGATACGGTACTTGTAACACAATGGAGACATTACTTGTTGATGAGGCCATTGCCGAGTTTGTTTTGCCAACACTTGCGGTGAAGTTTGAGCAGGAAGGCGTAGAGTTGAGAGGTTGTGATGCGACAAGGCGAATTCTGACAGGTATTAACGCTGCAACAGAAGAAGATTGGTCGACTGAATATTTAGCCCCAGTACTGTCAGTTAAAGTTGTTTCAGACATGGATGAGGCGATTGACCATATTAATAAATACGGCTCTCATCACACCGACTCTATTATTACTGAGAATTACACGCGTGGTCGTAAGTTTATTACTGCCGTTGACTCAAGCTCGGTCATGATTAATGCGTCTACCCGTTTTGCTGATGGTTTTGAGTATGGGTTAGGTGCTGAAATTGGTATTTCCACTGATAAAATCCATGCGCGAGGACCTGTTGGACTTGATGGTTTGACCTCGCAGAAATATGTGGTGTTTGGTGACGGGCATATTCGTCAGTGAATATTGTTCAATGAGTGCGTTAAGGTGTCATAAGGCTGTTTTATGAAAATTGTCATGGGAGGGACTTATGACCCCGTGCATCTTGGCCACTTGCGGGCTGCACTCGAATTAAGTGAGTTATTTAAGAGTAAAACCAAGAAAGAAACGAACGTTCATCTACTACCTTGTTATAATCCTGTTCATCGGGGGCAACCCGGTGCGTCTTCGGCGCAGCGGACAGAAATGCTAAGGCTGGCGACTGAAGGCGAATCTAACGTGATTGTCGATCAGCGTGAGATACTTCGAGGGGGACCTTCTTACACAGCGGATACCCTCAAAGAGATGAGGGCGCAATATGGTGATGATGAGCCCATTGTTTTAGTATTAGGTACTGATGCCTTTAATGGACTTTCTAGTTGGCATCAATGGCTGGAAATTCCAACATTAGCCCATATAATTGTTCTAAATAGGCCAAGCTGGGAATTATCAATTGGCGGGCAATTAAAAGATCTTGTCGATTCTTGCCGAGTTGAAAAAATTGAAGCATTGTTTGAATGTGCTGCGGGGTATATATTGCCGCTTGAGTTGTCATTGCTCGATATTTCAAGTTCAAAAGTTAGATCTTCGATTTCAAAAGGGTTGTCTGCCCGGTATTTGGTGTCGGATGTTGTTTGGCGTTACATCTGTGATAATCAACTTTATGGTTATGACGATAAAAAATCATGTTATTAATATTAACCTCCAAGAGGACGTAAGCTGTCGAACTTGAGATGAGCCGAGCAACTCTTGGACTTACAAGATTCTTCCGAACGAAAATTATATGCAAAGTGAAAAGTTAAGAGACATCGTAGTGAATGCTATGGATGATATGAAGGCGAAGGACATCAATGTATTGGATGTACGCGAGCGAACCAGTGTGACCGAATATATGATCGTGGCGTCTGGTACCTCGAACCGTCATGTTAAATCGATTGCTGACAATGTTGTTGATGACGTCAAAAAGAGCGGTATTCGCCCTTTAGGTATAGAAGGCGGTGCGGGCAGTGATTGGGTGTTAGTTGATTTGGGTGATATTGTTGTGCATGTGATGATGCCTGCTGCCCGTGAGTTCTACGATCTTGAGCGCTTTTGGATTGATGGGCCTGAGGTTGTAGAAGAGCAGAGCTAGCAATCGCCTCATGAAAATTAAACTAATAGCGGTCGGTACTCGAATGCCTTCGTGGGTTAGCGAAGGGTATAATGAGTACTCAAGACGCATGCCTGCTGAGTTTTCTCTTGAATTGATAGAGATTCCGCTAGGGCAGCGTGGCAAAAACGCTGATATCGACCGTATTATTAAGCGTGAAGGCGAACAGATGCTTGCATCGGTTGAGTCATCAGACTATGTCCTTGCGCTTGAAGTTAATGGCCGTAATTGGACTACTGAGAAACTAGCCAAGCAAGCAGAGGTCTGGCAAATGGCCGGTCGAAATGTTGCTTTGTTAGTGGGTGGTCCAGACGGACTGTCTGATAGCTGCCGTGCGCGAGCAGATCAGCAATGGTCGCTTTCGCCACTAACGCTTCCACATCCTTTGGTGCGAGTGCTCTTAGCTGAACAGCTATACCGTGCCTGGAGCATCACCCGTAATCATCCTTACCATAGACAGTAAACCACTCTCATACGAAGGTTCACAGTTTGAAAAACAGCACGCTGAAGCGTAGCAGGTTGAAAAATTGAACGCTACAAGGATGATCAAAGATCCGATTAGAGAAAAAAGGATTTTTACCTTTCGTGCGGTTCTGGCCATGTTGTTTATTATATTACTGGCTGCAGTACTGGTGTCTCGAGTTTACTATCTTCAAGTGGTTGATTATGACCATTACACCACGTTATCTGACAAAAATAGAATGCAGCTCCAGTCTGTAGCGCCGACCAGAGGGCTGATTTATGACCGAAATGGTATTTTGTTAGCAGATAACCAGCCGGTCTTTAGTGTCTCGATTGTTAAGGAGCGTGTAGACGACCTTGAGCAAACAATTGCAAAAATCGGGAACATCATTGAGCTTTCAGATGATCAGATAAAAAACTTCGATAGACGTTTGAAGAACCGCCGTAAGCCTTATGATCCTGTTCCGCTAAAGTCAAAATTAACCGAAAGCGAAATTGCTAGGCTTGCTGTTCAACGCCACCTTTTACCAGGCGTTGAAGTTGAGGCAGAGTTGGTTCGAAACTATCCTTATGGCGAGCTCATGGCCCATATGCTGGGCTATGTCGGGCGCATTAATATTAAAGAACTCAAAAATGTTGATGCGACCAATTATTCGGCGACTAACTATATTGGTAAGTTGGGCATCGAAAAGTTTTATGAAAACGTTCTGCACGGTAAAGTGGGGCGTCAAACAGTTGAAACGAATGCTCGGGGCCGAGTATTAAGAGTACTCGACCAAGTGCCCCCTTTGCCAGGTCGAGATATTACACTCAGTATAGACCTCCGCTTACAGCAAGTTGTGGCTGAGGCAATGGGCGACTACCGTGGCGCTGTTGTTGCTATAGAACCTGCTACAGGCGACATTCTTGCGTTGGTGAGTACGCCTAGCTTTGATCCTAATTTGTTTGTAACAGGTATTGACCATAAATCCTACGCAGCGTTGCGTGACTCCCTTGATATACCACTTTTTAACCGGGCGCTTAAAGGTCAGTATCCGCCTGGTTCAACTATAAAACCAATTATTGGTTTGGCGGGTTTAGATACTGCCGTGGTTAGTAGGCAAACCAAAATTCAAGATCCGGGTTGGTATCAGCTAAAGAATGATGAGCGTTTTTACCGTGACTGGAAAAGGTACGGGCATGGCGTTGTCGACCTTTATGATTCTATTGTCCAGTCTTGCGATACGTTTTTTTATAGTATGGCGTTTAAGTTGGGCGTAGATCGAATGTCACTTTATTTAGATAAATTTGGTATTGGTAGCCGAACAGCGATTGATATCAATGAAGATCGAAAAGGCATTTTACCCAGTAGGGCATGGAAAAGAGGCACTAAAGGTTTACCTTGGTTTCCTGGTGATTCTTTGAATATGGGGATTGGACAAGGGTTTATGCTAGCTACACCGCTACAGTTAGCGACAGCAACGGCTGTATTGGCCAATCGAGGGCGCTGGCATAGACCGCACCTTGCTCAGAAAATATCAGAAGGCATTAGTCAGGATGAGTCCGTTGAAATACCGCGTATGCACGAAACCGATCCGCCTGATGTAATTTTAAACAACCCAGAAGACTGGGATTATATTTTAGGCTCGATGAAATCGGTTATGCATGGTAAAAAAGGGACCGCTAGAGCGACCGGTCGTAACTCGGCATATAAAATGGCAGGTAAAACAGGTACGGCTCAAGTGGTCGGTATAAAACAAGGGGAGCTCTACGACGCAGAAGCATTAGCTGAGCGGCATCGAGATCATGCTCTTTTTGTTGGTTTTGCACCTTATGAAGCCCCTGAAATTGCTTTGGCTATCATTGTCGAAAATGGTGGTGGAGGAAGCAGTACTGCGGCGCCCGTCGCACGTAAAATATTTGATGCTTGGATATTGGACTTACCTAAAGCCGAGCAAGAAAAAGAAACATCCAGTCGTATCAAGTATGAAACATTTCCTAGTCATAATAACGTAGACCCCGTGTCGGTCTCGGTGGAGCGTAGGCATAACCATGGCTAGTCAAGAATTCCTTCGTCAACTCCCCGGAGGGGATTACCACCTCAGAAACCGCAGAAGCATATTGTTTAGGTTGCACATAGACCCGATACTTCTTGTGCTGATATTGACGCTATCTATCTTGGGCTTATTTGTCTTATATAGCGGTAGCGGTGAGAGTATGGTGCATGTAAAAAAACAAGCTATGCGTTTTGTTCTCGCTTTTGTGGTGATGTTTGTGTTTGCACAATTAGACCCTAGCGTATATCGGCGTTGGGCACCTTGGCTATTTGTGGTGGGGTTAATTGCGTTGGCGGCTGTTTTAGTGATGGGGACAGGGGCAAAGGGGGCGCAACGATGGTTACAATTGCCTGGATTACCGCGCTTTCAGCCTTCAGAGTTTATGAAACTGGCTGTGCCGATGATGGTTGCTTGGTATTTGTCTGAACGGTATTTACCGCCTCGTTTTAAGCATGTATTGGGCTCATTAGTGCTTATTTTTATGCCGGTGGTGATGATTATCAAACAGCCTGATCTTGGCACCTCATTATTGATTGCTGCATCGGGTATATTTGTATTGCTGTTAGCAGGGATTAGTGGAAAACTGGTGGGTGGGTTTATTGCGTCTGTTGCGGCGCTTGTGCCTGTTATGTGGATGTTTGTGATGAGGGATTATCAGAAACAGCGGGTTCTAACGTTAATTGATCCTGAAAAAGATCCACTGGGCGCAGGTTGGAATATTATTCAGTCAAAGACTGCGATTGGTTCAGGGGGGATGACGGGAAAAGGCTGGTTAGAAGGTACGCAGTCTCAATTGGACTTCCTGCCTGAAAGCCATACTGACTTTATTATCGCGGTATTGGCCGAAGAGTTTGGGTTTATCGGTGTTGCACTGCTTATCTCTCTGTATGTAATGATTGTCGCTAGAGGGTTGTATATTGCCGTAAATGCTCAGGACTCTTTTGGTCGTATGCTAGCAGGTAGTTTAACGTTGACATTTTTTGTTTATGTGTTCGTGAATATCGGTATGGTAAGTGGGCTATTACCAGTTGTAGGTGTCCCGTTGCCCTTGGTAAGCTATGGGGGAACATCTATTGTTACGTTAATGGCTGCTTTTGGCGTTTTGATGTCTATTCATACCCATAAAAAAATGTTGGGCAAATAGCGTACTTTATTTAGATAGATGTTTGATACAAGTATCCGGTGTGTCAACAGACGTTGGCTATCGGCGTAAATTGGTAAAATAACAAAAAGGAATTGATACCTTGAGTAAATATTTAGCTCGCCTGTTTCAGAATACCTGGAAACCAGCCGTAATAGGGTTGGCTGTATCTGCAGGCATCGTCAACTTGGCAAATGCAAATTACCTTGAACATGAGTCTGTGAAACCTTTTGTGCTCGAAATGGTTGAAAAGCACGGTTTTAATCAACAAGAAATAGAAGCACTATTTGTACAGGCTGAGAAGAAACAGAGCATTCTGGATGCGATTGCCAGACCTGCTGAAAAAAGGCTGGAATGGAAAGGCTATCGCAAAATTTTTATAACTGAAGATCGAATCACTCGCGGTAAGGCGTTTATGGCCAAGTACGCAGACACGCTTGCCCGAGCAGAAAAAGAATACGGTGTTCCACAGTCAATTATTACAGCCATTATTGGTGTTGAAACTCGCTATGGTAAAAACCGTGGTAGTTATCGAGTGATCGATGCGCTTTCAACGCTTGCGTTTGATTATCCGCCTAGAAGCACGTTCTTCAAAAGTGAATTAGAACAGATGCTTTTGTTGTCTCGTGAGCAAAAATTTGACCCTTTAGAGCTTAAAGGGTCTTATGCGGGCGCTATGGGGTACGGACAATTTATACCTAGCAGTTATCGTAACTTCGCAGTAGATTTTGACGGCGATGGCGTGGCAGATATTCTAAATAATCCCGTAGATGCGATTGGAAGTGTGGCAAACTATTTTAAAAAACATAAGTGGGTCGAAGGTCAACCCATAGCAGGGCAGGTGAAGGTTGCAGGGGATGAATATGAACAAGCCCTTTACAAGTCTTTAAAGCTTAAATATACGCTAGAAGAAATGGCTGAATGGGGTATTAGCTCAGAAGATGGTTTTGACCCTAAGGCAAAAGGAAAGCTGCTTCAGTTAGAAGGTAAAAATGGCACTGAGTACTGGGTTGGGTTAGATAACTTTTATGTGATTACCCGATATAACCATAGTCACCTATACGCGATGGCGGTGTACCAACTGTCAGAAGCGTTGAAGTAGTCAGTTTCGGTCTGCAAATAAATAGTTCTAAATTTCTTATTAATAAGCAGCATCGATGAATGCGAGGAAAGGCGTGGTTTTGATTGAATCTAAACAGACCGTTTATGGTGGCTTTAAAAAGATTGGGCTGATCTTGCTGATTGCCGCTATTGTCGGTTGTTCAACGCCTTCCCGTTACAGTATGGATACTGATGCGGCGCCTGATGCCGAGATTGATGTTAGCGAATTGCCAGATCCTATTCCTGTTTATGAGCCTAAAAGTCGTGGCGGCAATATGTCTTCCTATAAAGTATGGGGTAAGACTTATCACGTACTGCCAACAGCTGAAGGCTATCGTGAGCGGGGTGGGGCATCTTGGTATGGTGCAAAGTTCCATGGACATAAAACCTCCAATGGCGAAATATACAATATGTATGAAATGTCAGCTGCGCACAAATCACTACCGTTACCGACTTATGCCAAGGTTACTAATTTAGATAATGGCCGAAGTGTAATTGTTCGGATAAACGATCGAGGTCCATTTCACGAAGGCCGAATTATTGATTTGTCTTACGCAGCAGCAAAGAAGTTAGGCTATTACAGTAGCGGTATTGCCAATGTAGAGGTCGAAGCGATTACTGTTCCACAGTACCCTTCAGCTCAACAGGAAACACCGCCATCAGTCCCGTTAGCGGCTTCTCCTGTGTCGAACCCTAAACAGCCTAGCCAAGACTTAGCGCCTGTATTAGCCGGTTCGGCGACACAAGCAAAACCACTAGGAGCCGGTTATGGTTACTATGTGCAAGTCGGTGCGTTTTCTACAGAGTCAGCGGCTTTGCAGATGAAACAGCGTGTTGATGCTGAAACAAAAGGTAGCGCTTATGCGGTTTCTTCAACAGTAAGTGCTTCAAACGTTAAAACGGCTGCGGATGCAACCAAGGTTTTTCACCGAGTTAGATTAGGCCCGTTTTATGACTTGAAACAAGCAGAGCAGTTGCTAAAGCAATTAACTGCGTCAAATGTAGGAGCACCGATGATTATTACCCGCCCCATTAACTCTTAGTAATGAGTAATCGCTAGAACGGGGTGAATCCTGCATTAGGATAAGGTAATATTTCACACGAGTTATATACGTCTCTCAGGATGAGGGGCAAATCTTTTATCAAACTAAATTAATTGAGTCTTCTCTATGTTATCCCGGAAAGTTCCACACTTGCTCTGGCCTTTACTTTTTGTGTTCTCCGCGCTTGCGTCTATTAGCGGATATTCTATGGCACAGCCTGCGCTAATCCCCGCTCCACCTCAAATTGCGGCTAAATCATACATCCTTATGGATGCTAATAGCGGCGAGATAATTGTTGAAGAGAATGCTAAAGAGCAGTTGCCGCCTGCCAGTCTCACAAAGATGATGACCGCCTATATTGTTGAGTATGAAATGGCTCAAGGCAATGTCACCCCAGACGATGAGGTTCTGGTAAGTGTCAAAGCTTGGCGTACAGGTGGTTCTAAAATGTTTATTAAAGAGGGAACGCATGTCCCCCTAAGTGATATTTTAAAAGGTATCGTTATACAGTCGGGTAACGATGCGAGCGTTGCCGTTGCTGAGCATATTGCTGGCAGCGAAGGCGCATTCGCAGACGTGATGAATCAGCATGCTCAGATACTCGGTATGTCGGGCAGCCACTTTGTTAACGCAACAGGCTTACCGTCTGATGAACATTATTCTTCAGCATATGATTTAGCACGTTTGGCGCGGGCTATTATTCAGGACTTTCCAGAGCAATATAGCCTCTACTCTGAAAAATATTTCACCTATAACAATATTCGTCAGCCTAACCGTAATCGTCTGTTATGGCGAGACAAATCTGTTGATGGTCTGAAGACAGGGCATACTGATGCAGCGGGTTATTGTTTAGTGGCTTCAGCTAAACGTGATGATATGAGATTGATTAGTGTGGTAATGGGTACCACCAGCGAAGAAGCTAGAGCAAGAGAAACTCAGAAGTTGTTAAATTACGGCTTTCGTTACTATGAAACCCATGACCTTTATGAAACCGGGCAAGTGCTGCTTGATAGTAAGGTTTGGGGTGGTCAAAGTGATGTGCTAAATCTAGGGGTTGCGAAAGATGTGGTGGTCACAATTCCTCGCGGCCAAAAGGGTAATCTTGAGGCTGTGCTAGATGTTGATAGCGTCATAAAAGCACCGGTCAGCACAGGGCAGGAATTTGGACGTGTCAAGGTGACACTAAATGGCGAAATAGTTGTCAATGAACCGCTGATTGCGTTACAGCCGATTGAAGAGGGTGGGTTCTTTAAGCGGATATGGGACTTAATAAAGCTGTTCTTTATTGGTTTGTTCTCGTAACCTCGAGAGTCGTCTTACTTGATTAGCTAAAAGAGAGACCTTCGGGTCTCTCTTTTTGTTTAAGGGGGCCCTCCCTTAAGGAATGAGATAATGAGCATTGCGTTTTTGAATGGTACTTTTTTGCCGTTGGAAGAGGCTCGAATTTCCCCGCTTGATCGAGGTTTCCTCTTTGCTGATGGTGTTTACGAAGTTATCCCCTATTACAATGGTATCTCATTTGGTATAGAGGAGCATTTATCACGCTTACAAAGAAGTCTTGCTGAAATACGTATCCCGCTAAGCCAAACCATTGAAGAATGGGCGTCACTACTGAATGATTTAGTGGCCAAAAACGGAGGCGGAGACCTGTCTGTATATCTTCAGATTACACGGGGCGCCTATGAAACCCGTAATCATGCATTTCCGCCAGAGATTAAACCGACCATCTTTGCTATGGTGAGCCCAATCGCATCGCCTCTAGCGGCTGATGCCACCAAAGCGAAAGGGATAAGTGCCATTACCGCCCCAGATATACGCTGGAGCCGATGTGATATTAAGGCAATATCATTACTCCCAAATATACTGCTAAAACAGCAGGCTGCAGATGCAGGAGCGCAAGAAACTATTTTGGTGCGTGATAATTTCATTACAGAGTGCACCTCAGCGAATGTCTTTGCCGTTAAAAATGGTACAATCTATACCCCAGTAAATGATGCCCAGAATCTGGGTGGTATTACTCGTGATATAATTATTGGGCTCGCATTGGAGCACCAGATGCCGTTTCAAGAAATAGCGATGACGGTTGAGTTTCTTGAAGACGCCGATGAAATATGGGTGAGTAGCTCCACTCGCGAGGTTGTTCCAGTGATAGCGCTGAATGGACGCGTTGTCGGAGATGGAAAGCCAGGTATGTTATGGAAAGTGATGGCTGAACACTATCAAACGAATAAAAAGCGTATATTTACTCGATAAAGCGAGTGCGAGTCTGTTAGATGTGTGTTCACCATATAAGTTATAGTTATGTGAGCCTTAACCGCTCACGATTTATTTAAGATAGGTGCAGTAATATGAGTCAGCCTGAAGCCCCTAAAATAGAGTTTCCTTGTGATTATCCAATAAAAGTCATTGGTAAAGCCGCGCCTGACTTTCAAGAGTTTGTAATTGAAACCATTTCAGTGCATGCCCCAGGGATAGATCTTGAGCGAGTAGACATTAATGCTAGTCGTAACGGAAAATTTGTATCCGTTAGGCTCTGGATCATAGCAACGGGTAAGGACCAACTTGAAAATCTTTTTGAAGATTTAAAAGCGAGTGGTCGTGTGACGATGGTTATTTAGGATAACTTGAATGTCTTCTGACGCACTAGATCAGCCGCCTCAGCCTAACGCAAAGCAATCATTGATTGTGCGGTCTCTCGGTGTTGTTAATTATACACCCGTATGGGAGGCCATGAAGTCGTTTACCGATGACCGTAACGACGAAACGAATGATGAAATTTGGCTGTTACAGCACCCCCCAGTCTTTACGCAAGGGCAGGCGGGTAAAGCAGAGCATGTTCTTTATCCCGGTGATATTCCCGTTGTACAAGTCGATAGAGGCGGGCAGGTAACTTATCATGGTCCAGGCCAACTCATCGCCTATATTATGGTGGATATTAAACGGCGTAATATGGGGGCGCGTGCGTTAGTCTCATTAATTGAGCAAGCGATTGTCGACACGCTGTTGCTGTATGGCGTTAAGGCAGCGGCACGGCCAGATGCGCCAGGCGTTTACGTTGGCGAGGCGAAAATAGCCTCGTTAGGGTTGAGAATTAGAAAAGGGCGCTCCTTTCACGGCTTAAGTATCAATATTGATATGGACTTAGAGCCTTTTTCTCGTATAAACCCTTGTGGGTATCAGGGGATGGAAATAGTGCAGCTAAGTGCGTTAAGTAAACGAGATGCGATAGATGAGGTGCAGCCTTCTTCATTGCAAGGTCAAGCGTTGATTGATCATGTGGCCGGCATATTACAGTCGAAACTAGCGACGGCATTTGGGTATGAATCAGTGAATCATAGCCATCAGCTACCTGAATTTTAAGAACGAGCGGAATGAGTTGAACAATGAAAGAGTCGGAAAATAGCACGAGCACAGAAAAAGCTGAAGCCGCAAAAAGTAGGCGCGTAGAGACCGGTGTAAAGTTACGCGGGGCAGAGAAGGTTGCCCGCATACCGGTGAAAGTTATCGCGACTGATAAAATGCCTCGTAAGCCAGATTGGATACGTGTACGTGTTCCGGCGACCCCTCGAATTGACGAAATTAAGAAAAAACTCAGAAAGCATAAATTACACACGGTATGCGAAGAAGCGTCTTGCCCAAATTTGGGTGAGTGTTTTGGTGGTGGTACCGCCACATTTATGATTATGGGCGACATTTGCACCCGTCGCTGCCCTTTTTGTGATGTTGCTCATGGTCGGCCAAAGCCGCTTGACCAAAACGAACCAACACAACTAGCAGAAGCAATTGCGGATATGGGGCTGCGTTACGTTGTGATTACCTCTGTTGATCGCGATGATTTAAGAGATGGCGGTGCGGGCCACTTTGTCGACTGCATTAGAGAAACGCGCGTATTAAGCCCTAATATTGAAATAGAAGTATTGGTACCCGATTTTAGAGGGCGAATGGACGTTGCGCTCGATATCATGGAGCAGACGCCTCCTGATGTATTCAATCACAACCTTGAAACCGTGCCGAGCTTGTATCGTAAGGTTCGACCAGGCTCAGATTATGAGTGGTCATTAAAACTACTAAAAGAGTATAAAGCGCGGGCTCCACACGTACTAACTAAGTCCGGTTTAATGCTGGGTATCGGTGAAGAAATCGCCGAAGTTGAGCAGGTGATGGAAGATCTTCGTCGTCATGATGTTGATATGTTGACACTAGGCCAATATTTGCAGCCGAGTCGAGATCATTTAAAACTAGAGCGGTTCGTAACACCTGCAGAATTTGATGCGTTGGCAGATAAAGCGCGGGCGATGGGCTTTAAACATGTCGCCAGTGGGCCAATGGTGCGCTCGTCTTACCATGCAGATAAGCAGGCTCATGGCGAAAAAGTGAGCTAACCGTAGTCTTTATTCACTTATAAAATGGACATAGCTGAAGTTAGTTAACAATGGCAGACGATAAAAAAAACGGAACCGTTACTCGTATAAAAACGGGTAGTTTTGAGCGACGATTAAGCCTTACTAAAGCAGGGCTATTTGCCAGCACTCGAATGGCAGGCCATGTGGCAGCTAATGTGTTTACCAGTAAAGATAAACGGTTAGAACGGCGCAAAGACATGCTCTCTAAACAGGCCGAATTCTTAGTGAAAGAGCTTGGCAAACTAAAAGGTAGCGTGGTCAAAATAGGCCAAGTAATGGCGCTTTATGGCGAGCATTTCTTACCGACTGAAGTCACAGAAGCATTACATACACTTGAAGACCAAACCACAGCGCTTGAGTGGCCTGCGATAGAAAAGGTTCTGCGCCTTGAACTAGGCGATAAAACATTAGATGAATTAGTGATTCAGCAGCAGTCTATCGGGGCCGCATCATTGGGCCAGGTACATCGCGCTAGGCGTAAGTCAGACGGTAAAGAAATCTGTCTGAAGATTCAATATCCGGGTGTGGCGGATGCCGTTGATTCTGACTTGAATGCCGTCGCGCAGCTTCTAAAGTTAGCAAAGCTCGTGTCGTTTACTCGTGATTTTGACGAGTGGTTAGAAGAAGTAAGAGCGATGATGCATCGAGAAGTCGACTATACGCTCGAAGCAGAAACAACCCGACGATTTGGAGAGATGTTGCAAGACGATGATCGTTTCATCGTACCCGAAATACTGCTTGAATACTCAACGCCGCATGTTATGGCGACGTCTTATGAGCCTGGTTTGACAGTATCGAATGAGCAAGTGTTGACGTTACCCCAAGCGCGGCGAAATAAACTAGCGGTGGGCGCGTTAGAGTTATTTTTAAAAGAGTTGTTTATCTGGAAAGAAATACAAACAGACCCTAATTTCGGCAATTATAGAATTAGGCTTGCAGACGACGAGCATGCAGACGATAGAATTGTCTTGCTTGATTTTGGTGCAGTACAAAAATACCCAGACGCATTTATCGACCCTGTATGCGACATGATCTACGCCTCCTATACCCGAGATTTAAAGCGCGTTATAGCGGGCGGAATTAAACTCCATTTCATGCATGATGATTGGCCAGAGAAAGTGCTCGAAGAGTTTGGTGGCGTATGTATGGCTGTACTCGAGCCTTTGGCTGAGCGTGACATAGAAGTGCCCGATTATGCACTAAATGATCAAGGAGAGTATCGCTGGCAGCAAAGTGATCTGCCTACGCGTATTGCAAAGCGGGCCGCGATGTCGGCGATAAGTCGCTACTTTAAAATCCCACCGAAAGAGTTTGTGTTTTTAAACCGCAAACTAGTCGGCGTTTATACCTTTATATCGGTTTTGGGGGCTGAGTTTAATGGGCGAGATATACTAAAACCTTATCTAAAACGGTTTGAGAATCAATAATGCTAAGAGTGGTTTTAACCGGTGCAACGGGTTATGTAGGTCAGGCTATTCTTGACCAACTTGCGCTGCTGCCTGCGGGCACTGTGGCGGTTAGAGCGTTGGTAAAAAAAGATAAGGTCTTTCCGCCCCGTGATTTTGTTGAGGTGATTGAAGGAAACCTACCTGACCTCCCCGGTAATCTGTTTTTTGAAGAGCCGCATCTGCTTATTCACTTTGGAATCAAACAAGTCGATTTTCTTAAAACAGGCTTTTATGAAACCAACGTATTGGGCACTCATAATCTTCTGCAAGGATGTAACGGCAATACGTTGGGTGTCATCTATGGCAGCACGCTGTCAATTCAAGGTAGTCGCTCTAATGTAGGGGTTGTGGAGTCAGAGCTTGTTCAGCCAGAAACAGCGTTGGAGCGATCGAGAGCACAAGCCGAGCAACTTATTATTGAGACCATGTCTAGAGATGATAAGTGGGCATTTTGTCTCAGACCTCGATTTATTTTAGGTCCTTCCGATTCGTTATTGATGAAAGGCTTGATATTACTATCACGGCTGGGAGTTAGAGTAGGGAACGGTGATCAACAGTATTCAGTGATTACGGTTGAAGACTATGCTCAGGTCGTGGTTAAATTAAGCAGAAAAATAGCCGTTGAAAAGCAAGATGTAACGGCTGACAATCATGACTCAATAACAGAGCAACCTATCCGCTGTGCGCTCAATGTGGCCTACAAAAGGCCGGTATCATTTCAGCAAATGTTCTCTGAAATTAGGTCTGTAAAAGGCATTAATAATAGGGTCAAAACCCTCCCTTTACCTGTTTGGTTACCAGGGCTAATTAAGTGGATTCCACATACCATTGCTGAGTCAGCCGCAACCCAATTGCAGTCAATCGGGTTTAATCACTGTTGTGACGTCTCGGCACTAGAACAGCTATTGGGTGACGACATTACGCAGTTAGACGGCGTTGAAAAGTTAAAACGGCTACTTCAGCAAGAGGAAGCCTAACGTCGCTTTAAAGGACTTGGCTTAAGACTTTTTCCTTGCCGCGATCTGTAGATACTGCGTCCGTGAGTTTGTTCTCATTAGTAGATCTTGGGCCTACTAGATCGGTGTACTCCGTATAGGTCATCAATCGCCAATTTCTTTGATCAGACATTAACTTTGAAACCAACTTATGGTTTAACTCATGCCCCCCTTTATGTGAGTGATAATCCGCAATAATAGGGTAGCCAGAAAGCGCGAGGTCACCTATGGCGTCCAGAACTTTGTGGCGGGCAAACTCGGTTTTATAACGGAGTGGCTCTTGGTTAACGATAACGTTTTTATTAACCAGAATAGCGTTGCTCAACAACCCGCCTTTGATATAACCGGCTGCTTTTAACGCGTCAACCTGATGTGAAAAACCAAATGTTCTTGCGTTGGCTATCTGGTCTTTGAAATTTGAGCTGCTGGTGTCGTAGCGATAATACTGCTCTCCAATTAACGTCCCTTGGAAGTCTAAACTAACTGAAAATGACTGAGTTAAACTCGGTAGTAATACGGCTCTTTTATCGCCATTAGATACCTCAACTCTACGTTGAACCCATAGCACAGACCGTTCTTTTTCGAGTATGCGTACACCCGCTTGCTCGATATTGATAACAAAATCTCTTGCGCTACCATCTAGTATTGGAATTTCTGGGCCGTCTATTTCAACAATTACATTATCGATACCGCAGCCGTAAAGTGCAGCCATTAAATGCTCTACCGTAGAAATAGAGGTGCCAAATTCATTCGTCAACGTGGTTGATAGAATTGTATTACTGACATTATATTGCCGAGCTAATATATCTCTTTTTTCAAGGGGGACGTCCATGCGTTTGAACACAATGCCGCGAGTATCGTTACTAGGTTTTAGCGTTAGGATAGCGACTTCAGCGGAGTGAACACCAATGCCTACAAAACTAATAGGTTTGTCGATCGTTGTCTGATAGTGAGATGTTTGTGCATTCATTCTAAAACTCCTCTTTTGATAGGTTGCTATCTTACAAAGAGAAGTCAACGCGTGCGGGTCACTATGCGCCAATCACCATTCAGTTAATGCCACACACCTTTTGGTGTTGGTCGCGACGATATTGCTGAGGTGAAACACCCTGCCAGCGGCGGAATGCTCTCGCAAAGTTTGATGCATCAACGTACCCCAGTAGAAAACCAATTTCAATAATGGGCTTCTCTGACTCTTTGAGGTAGTTAACGGCGAGCTCTTCACGTGTTCGGTTAAGAAGTTTTTTGAAGCTAGAGCCTTTTTCGTGCAAGCGTCTTTGCAAGTTTCTGATACTCATATTAAGCGCTGACGCGGTTTCTTTTTGGCTAGGTACGCCGCTTGGTAACTGCTCTATTAGCGTCGATTGAACTTGAATCTCAATATCTTCTTTGTTTAGCTTTTTTAAGTAATCAATCACAATTTGGTCATTCATTCTTGCTAGGTTGGCATTAGCGGCCGGCTGAATGGTTTCCATAAATTGTCGGTCAAACACAATACAGTTACGAGCTGAGTTGAACGCTATCTCAATACCAAAGAAAGCATTAAGGCGATCTTGGCAAGACGGTTGAGGACGTTTCATCGATACTGATTTTGGAACGATTAAAGGCCCCATACTGATTTTACACATTTTGTAAAAACTGCAGATAACCGCATCGGCAGTAATGTCTTCGAGGTCTCTGTCTAGCTGTTCATGGTCAAGCACGATGCAGTAGCTATTTTTGTTCTCCTCTAATGAAAAGCGCGTCACCGTTGAAAGTACTCGCTGATAACGAACCAAACGGTTAAGACTGTCTTTTAATGTAGAGCTTGTTAGCCAAGCAAGCCCTAAACCATGTAAAACCGCGGGCTGAAAATAAGAGGCATAGGCGAGGCCAAATGCATCGTCTTGCGTTTCTTCAGCTGCTATTTTCCATATCTTTTGAATTTTTGTTACCGGTATTCGGTTGCCAGGATCATAAACATCGGAAGGTTGTATGCCTGCTTTTAGTGATATAGCGTCAAAATCTAAACCGTAACTCTGTATGGTTTGCTTTAGCACCGCTACGGCTGTTGCAAGTGTAGTGTGATGATCTTGTGAACTATTCATGGCATTGAGTGTTTATAGAGGTTATTTGAAAAATCCGTTTGATATCAGGTTAGTTGCCGCGCGCTGTATTACAAGGCAAAAGCGTTAATTGACTTGGCTGGCTAGTGCGATGACGATGCCGTAGCGTGCGCCTTTACCGATAAATACCAGTACCAAAAAGGGGAGTACGCGTACCTTCATAATGCCGGCCACAAATGTAATTGGGTCACCAATTATCGGTAACCAAGCAAAAAGAAGGCTCCATAGGCCGTACTTCTTAAAGCTGTTCTGAGCTTTATTTAAACTCTCTGGTTTGAAAGGAAACCATTTTTTATGTTGAAAGTGGAGTAAGTATCGGCCGAGCAACCAGTTAACCCAAGAGCCTAATGTGTTGCCACAGGTCGCACTGAGCCAAAGCCATAAAGGGTTAGCTCCATTCACGAGCATCACGCCTAAAATAACCTCTGAATAGAATGGAAGTAGTGTGGCGGCAACAAAGGCTGATATAAATAGCGATAGATAAGACATTGTTAACAATGGGTATCCAAATTATATTGGGTAGGGCGGGAGGTTTATGCCTTTGTTCTTTTTTTCAGATATTTTTCAAACGCTTCTTTGCGGCTGTACTCAGGGTGGTCATCTTCTAACGGTACAATAGCGTTTAGATATCCCATTGCTTCTGTAAGTGCCTTCTCGCTGCGTTTCCCCGATTCTATTAATTTTAGGGTTGCTTGAATAGCATTTAAGTTTATAGATGGGTGTTGGGGATACAGACTTAACGCTTCACGGAATGATGAGAGTGCGTGTTCGTAATCGCCTGTGTCGTAATGGTGCTTTCCTTGGCGGTTTCTTTCTGTAATCAAGACTCTTTGATGATGAGAAAGTGGAATATCTAAAATAGACTGTGCTTGATCGACTAGATGTCTATTATCTTTATGGTCAACCATAAGCTTACGAAGCATTGCTTCTGCGCTAGGGCGGTCTCCGGCGAGTAATTTTGTTTCGGCGATATCTATGATTAATGTCGGCTGCTCTGCTAGTAACTCTTTATGACGGGCTACAGCTGCATCTACAATGGCGATCGTTTCTTCATTATCGCCTTGTTTAAATTTGTCTAGCGCTCTATAGAGTGTGTCGTTTATTTTTAAAGATTCGTCATCTTCAAATTTCTTTTGACCTTCTTTAATAACCCTTCGACCGTCACGAATTCGTTCATTGATGACCTTGCTGTCGGTTTCTTCTTCGATAGCTTTTCGTAGCGAACGCGAGAACGTTTGATACTGTTTAACAGATTCTTTTAGTGTGCCTTGGGCAAGCTGAATAACTGATCGGTTGGCTTTTACTGCTGTCTCAATTTCGCCGATATCCATACTTAACTCACCTAACCAACGCTGTCTTTCTATGCTCATAGGTGAAAGTGAAATGGCTTTTAAAACAGTTGCTTGAGCTTCCTTTTTTCGGCCTTCGCGTAATTGGCAGGTAGCTAAACTATCGATAGCGGGTACGGCTAAACCGTTATTTTTAATAACGTTTTCAAACTCTTCGATTGCTTGTGCCGTATTGCCAAGTTCTGCGATACACCGAGCCCGCCCGATTTGTGCCCAAGTGACAGGGCGTTTTTCTAGCGCTTTATCAAACTGTTCTAGTGCGCCTTCAAATTGTTTGAGCTCGTAAAGTGTACCGGCTTTTTTGCGTAAAGCTAAGTTGTTGTATTTAGGTTGGCTTGCTCTTACTTTGTCTGCCTCAGCAAATGCTTCGGCATATAGTTTGTTATCTAAGGCTTGATTAAACGCTAAGAATGCATCCTGTCGCTCGACCAAGCGAGTAAGCCTCTGAATGAAGTCACCTTGGGTAAATGGCTTGGCTATGTAGCCATCTGGTTCACATTCTATTGTACCTAACACAATATTTTTGGTGCGTTCAGCCGAGACAACAATAAACAATGTTGTGTAACTAAGACGGCCGATATGCCGTAAGTCTCGGAGCAACTGTTGGCCGTTTAGGCCTGTACCAAGGTTGAAGTCACAGAGCACAATGTCATACTTTTTACGTGCTAAAAGAATAAAGGCAGATTGGTAATCATGCGCGGTATCAACTTGCTTTGCCCCAAGAGACATCAGCATATTACGTCCGATGGCAACCGAAGCGCCTAAGTCATCAATGACAATGGCGCGCTTTCCACGTAGAAGAGGTGGAGTGGATGATTTATCGGCAAGCAACATAGGCTGTTTTATATAATCCTAGCGATTAATGACGTGTTATTAAAAACTCATACTGATGAAACCTATCAGATAATCTAATTAAGGTAAAAATAATTTATCGTACTGGTATGATATAGGCTACAAACTCAATGATACTTTTAGAGTGTATATGAAAACCGAATTGTGTGGGCCGCTATGGTGCTAGAAATTACTCAGAACATATTGATAGCTGATGATGAAATAGAAATTTCTGCTATTAGAGCGCAGGGTGCCGGTGGCCAGAACGTTAATAAGGTGTCTTCAGCTATTCATCTGCGGTTCAACATAAAAGACTCTTCTTTGCCTGAATTCTACAAACAACGATTATTAGAATTAAAAGACCGGCGTATTAGTAAAGAGGGTGTCATCATTATCAAAGCTCAGCAATATCGTACTCAGGAGAAAAACCGAGAAGATGCACTCGAACGATTGCAAATGTTGGTAAAAGAGGCAGGCATAGTGCAAAAAACCAGACGCCCGACTAAACCAACCAAAGGTTCCCAAACGCGACGAATGGATAGTAAAACCCAACGGGGTAAGACTAAAGCGCTTCGAGGAAAGCCGTTTGACAGCTGAAAGGTCGTCTAAGCGTATGCGTATCGACCGGTTTATGAGTCTTCAAGCGGGGGTTAGTCGTCGTGATGTAAAGCTGATGTTGGCTCAAAAGCGTATTACTATTGATGGTGTGGTCGCTCAAGACTCTCAGCACGTGATCGATGCGTTTTCTCATGTCAGGTTCGATAATCAAATACTACAAGACAATACCCCCCGATATGTCATGATGAATAAACCCGTGGGGGTGGTAAGTGCCACTAAAGACGAGCAGCATCAAACAGTGATCGACTTGCTCGATGGGGACGATCGCTCAGGGCTTCATATCGTCGGAAGACTTGACCTCAATTCGTCAGGCTTACTCCTGTTAACGAATGATAGTCGATGGTCTAGGCGACTAATGGACCCTAAAAACAAAGTGACTAAGGTCTATCGTGTGACGCTCGAAAAACCCTTAACAGACGAATATATATCGGCTTTTGCAGACGGTATGTATTTTGGTTACGAAGATATTACGACGCAGCCGGCAAAACTGAAGATCGTCAGTGAATATGTAGCTGAGGTGAGCCTTGTAGAAGGACGATACCACCAGATTAAAAGAATGTTTGGTCGGTTTCGAAACCCTGTATTAGCCTTGCACAGAGAGCGTATTGGTCAGCTGTTATTAGACCCTGAGTTAAAGCCTGGCGGTAGTCGAGCGCTCAGCCAAGATGAGGCCTGCCAGATATCTTAGGCAACACCTTGGGTTTAACAGTCAGGCCTTCACCAAGTATCCAGTCCTTGGCTTTACGCGGCGCTTTCTGGCTGCTCTTCAACCACGACGGCTTTTTTAATTTCTCTATGTAACACTGCTGGGGGTTGTATTCCGCTTTCGGCAAACAACTTCATAACATGCAGTGTGATATCTGTTTCAAAGTCTTTTTCATATTTAGTATCTAACACGTAGGCTTTGAGCCTTAAACGGAGCGCTACACAGCTGTCGATAACCACTTGCGAAACGATGACTTTGATAGGCTTTGGTAGGTAAATGAAACGTGTGTTAGCGGCGACCTCTTGGATGATCTCTCGCGCTTTAACGACATCTTGATCGATGCCTATATGAAAATCGACCATCACTTGCATATCAACCACACCATAGTTTCCGCAAGATGTGACCTGAGCTAAGAACATATTATTGGGGATCGTCACTGTGCTGTCGTCAAGGGTTTGTAGCTTCACAGAACGAAGGCCAATGGCAATAACATCACCATACTGGTCACCAAAATTAATGCGGTCACCGACTTGAAACGGACGATCAAACATAATCATGATGCCCGACATTAAAGAGGCTGTAAGGTCTTTTAGTGCAAATCCTAAGGCTACAGCACCGGTACCACTCAAGATCACTAGAATCTCTTTGCTAACCTTAAAACTGAGTAGTACCACACTGACGATAGTAGCGATGTAGACCGCAAAATGAAAAAAAGCACTGATTTTTTGAATGAGTAGGCGCTTGTCTGCAAAAATACTACCTAACTTCTCAACAAGACTGTCGGCAAATCTCAGGATGATCCAACTGGCTAAGATGACAAAAAAAGAGGCGACTAAGCCTTCCCATCGGAACATTTCAAGCATTGTTGAAACTGGATCATTTTGAGTGACGGCTTCTTCTGATGACTTATTGGCAAAGGCGTTAATAGGGGCGCAGAGTATCAAAAACAACCATATCGTTAACCGACGTAACATGGCTGTGCACGAATTAAATAAACGGGAGGTTTGAATCATCATATTATCCATAACTCCTAGGCATTAGGTTTTGGCGGGCTAATACTTTCATAATGACCTTTCTCCAATACCAGCTAAGTTGGTAATAATCATTGTCAATAACGTCAATCCATCGATTAAAAATAGCGAGCTGAATAGCGCCTTCCACTTCTTGTCGGTGTATTTGTAGGCTTTTAACGATATCGTCTATTGTAATGATCTCAGATTGACAAATAACACGTAAGACTAGCAGTAGTGTGAGGCTCGCGTTGTCCAGTGCATCAGATGTGGGTAAGCGAGGCAGGCGAGCGATGACCTTTTCATTTTTATCTAGGTAAAGCGACTTAACCCATAAACCTAGCGCAACTTGTGGGTTGCCGGTTGCCGCGCCGTGCAAAATGCGTATAAACCCTGAGAACGCTCTTTCTGCAGGGTCATCGAAATTATTGTCGTCATACTGTCGAGGGATCACTACATTTGAAAAGTCCGGCGTTATCTCTGCGGCCTCGCAGGAGTTTTTGATCAAGGTGGCAATTTGGTCAACGGTCCAAAGAGGTATTTTAAGAGCAGATTTGTCAAATATTCGATCAGCTCTGGCCCTTAAAATGTATTGCCAAGTTGATGAGTTGAGTGACATCACACAGAGTAAATTGGGTGCATGGGTAAATATCTCGGTTAACTTATCGAGGTTATCTTGGCTACCGACACAAGGGCGAATTAACCAGTGCAAATTATCAATGACTAATACTTCAATGTTCTTCAATCTGAGTTCTTCGTATACGATGCGGCGGGTAGGTTCCTTAGATTCAACATGAAGCTTTCGCGCAAGCTCTTGAATGAGTGCATCAAACCCTTCTTTTGGGCACGAGACCATAATGGAACGTTTTTCCATTGCCTTGGTGGCCCGTTGCAGTAATGTGGTTTTACCGACACCGGTTTCACCCACAACAATAATTGCACCGCCTGGTCCGTTTTCTGCGCGTGAAAGAATCGACTTAAGTGCAGAACTTGCTTGCAGTTCCATTATGGTATTACCGCAGTCGAGTAATTTCTGCTCAAGCTCTGCTGGCAGCGGTTGGGCATCTGGATCGACTTTTTGTTTTTGATAAGCCTTTGCCATTTCTAAACCCAAAAGGCTTTCAAGCATTTGTTGGCCGGTATTAAAGTTTGCGATCCAGTCTATAAATAGCTTACTCGCGTTTATTTTTAATAGATAAGCAGCCCCCATAAAACTGTAAAGAATGCCGAGTAGACCTTTATGTTTTTCTTGCACAGCTTGGGTAACAAAATTTTGTTGCGATTCATCTTCGCACTCTTCTTGTATCGTGGCGTCCCATATCTTGAGTAAGCTAAGTAACAATGCAACGAACAATATTTGGTTGCAAAGAATCATCCAACTGTAGAGTGTACCTTCGCCTAAATAATTGGAAATTAGCTGTAAACTTAAACCTGTAAAAACAACCCATACACCAAAATATCTTAATGAACGAAGAATTAACGTCCCTCGCTCTTCTTTTAATGATCGAGACGCTCGAGAAATTATGGCAAGCGTCAGTAGCACACCCATCCAAATAATCATAATCCAGTTGACGAACACCTTCGCGACTTCAATAAAAAAGGTCAGGCTAGGGCTATCTACAAAGCTAAATATAATATTTAAGAATACTAGCCATCCTACGGGGCTTTTAACCTGATCAAAATACCAAACTAGCTTGGTTATCCTTAATTGGCGCTTGGTTCTAGGTGTTTTTTTCATCAAGCTTTTGCGTAAACTAATAAGCCCTTCGGGTGCCCAACGAAGCCAGTACTTGAACACAATAATGATCAATATAAGCTTTAACAAATGTCCAATTGCGGGGATAGGCGCTGACATACGCTCAGTGATGAGAGATTTGATAAAAGTGGGCAGTTCGTCTACTCGGTAATGGAGCGTGACTTTAAGAAAGGCGACCTCTCTATAAAGCTGATTGACGCCATTAAGCCCGGTGCCAATCGCTTCGCGTTTTGAGTTTTTTGTCATGTATTCTAATACCCGAAGGCGGCCTGAATAGAGAATATCAATGACGTTGTAAATATCTTTTTGCGTATTGGCCGGCGTATAAGGCGCATTGGAGCGTCTTGGCTGTGGACGCGTGGTATTTTTAGTGTCCCAGCTTTGTTGTGTGTATCTATTGATGTTGCTGTCTAATGCATTACTGAGCTCGAGGTAGAGTGTGTAGGCATTGTGAGATTCACTATTACCCCAGTCGTTAATGTTTTTATCTATCTTGGCTAGCCAGTAACGGGCCTCTGAAGGTTTAACGACGGGGGACGACGACTGGGTTAAACCGTTGGGTGTGTCTGAAGAGGGTATGTTGGCGATAGGGATGGTACGAGCAGGATTGACATACTTTATGTCGTGTGTGTTTTGCAGGCCCAACTGTCCAGTTGTTTTTTCGTCCTGCGCCCAGATGATTGTTGAGCACAATAGTATCAAGACGCTGACTAAAAGCTGCGCACTAGCGTTTACCTTCATGGAGTAGAACCCGTTTGCTGACAAGAGGTGGTTATTTTTATAAAAAATGATCATAAAACTATAGCACGATACAGCAAGGGAGTGCCTTGTCATCAAAATTGTTGCGTGTACGGTCTGCTGATTTGGTAGAAAAACGTGTTAATATGGACCATATCTTGACTTAAGCGTGATTTACAGCGCTCTAACTACATTATTTATGGAGCAGATTAATGGGCAGAGCCTATCAAAACCGTAAGGAATCAATGGCTAAAACCTCAGATGCGAAAGCGAAGGTTTATAGTAAGTATGGCCGTGAAATATATGTATGCGCAAAAGCGGGCGGTACTGATCCCGACGGAAACTTGGCATTACGTGGTTTGATTGAGCGGGCAAAGAAAGATCAAGTCCCTACTCATGTTATCGATAAAGCAATTACCAAAGCCTCAGGCGGTGGCGGAGAAGACTTTTCGCCTGCACGTTATGAGGGTTACGGGCCTGGAAACAGCATGGTTATTATTGACTGCCTAACCGATAACCCAAACCGAACTTTTGGCGATGTGCGCCAGTGTTTCACTAAAACAAAATGCAAAATTGGTACTCAGGGCAGCGTTGCTCACATGTTTGACCATGGTGCATTGTTTGTTTTTGCCAGTGAAGACGAAGAAACAGCACTTGAAGCATTAATGGAAGCCGATGTGGATGTGATCGACATTGAAAACGAAGATGGAAAGATTACCGTTATAGCGCCTCATACCGACTACTTCAAAGCTAAACAAGCTTTGATGGATGCGTTTGAAGGTGTGGATTTTGACGTTGATGAAATTCAATTCTTACCTCATAACACCATGAAAATTGAAGGTGATGATGTCGAAATGTTTGAGAAGTTTATGGACATGCTGAACGATGTAGATGATGTTCAAAACGTTTATCACAACGTAGAGCTTTAAGTATTTCTACTCTTCCTATCTTTGTTAATTATAGTCTCTACTTTATCGCCCTGATGATGTAGAGACATTAATGCTGCCTCTCCATGCGTCTTGATAGATTTGTTTGTAAAAGTACTGACCTCATTCGGCCTGATGCGATTGCCTTGATTAACAACGGTAGGGTGGTGGTTAATGGCGAAGTAATTATTAATGAAGCGACTCAGGTGCATGAAAATAATTGCATTATGCTCGAAGGTCAACGACTCACCCCTCGGCCTTCACGTTATATTATGGTTCACAAGCCTCTTGATACCATCTGTTCAAATGTAGATGAGGGGTATTTATCTCTATTTCATCTTATCAATATAGAGCGAGCGTTTGATCTGCATATTGTTGGCCGTCTAGACACTGACACAACAGGCTTAGTCTTGGTCACGGATGATGGTCGTTGGTCTTACAATATTATTACACCAAAGAAACAATGCAAAAAAGTGTATCGGGTCGGCTTACGAGACCCTGTGTCGAGTGACACTGCTTTGTTATTTCAGCTGGGTCTTCAATTGCAGGGTGAAAAGTCGATGACATTACCTGCTGAATTAGAGGTAATTTCACCTAAAGAGGTATTGTTAACCATCACTGAAGGCCGGTTTCATCAAGTGAAGCGTATGTTTGCTGCAGTAGGTAATCGTGTGGTGTCGTTACACCGGCAGAGTATTGGTGAAATTAACTTGGACATCGAGCTAGGGCAATGGCGTCACTTAACCCCTGACGAAATAATGTATTATAAATAATGTGGTATATGCTAACGGTTTAGATAACGTTGAATATTAGGATAAGGGATTTAATGAGTGAGGCTATGAGTAGCATTAATCTCAGCAAACGAGTGCCTTTTCTTAAATGGGCAAAAAGCTATAACCGAACCACTTTTGTTGCAGATAGTGTTGCAGCCATGGTGATTACGATTATGCTTATTCCTCAGTCGTTAGCCTACGCAATGCTGGCAGGGTTACCGCCTCAGTTAGGGCTGTATGCGAGCTTGTTGCCTCTAGTGGCGTATGCGTTACTGGGGTCAAGTGGGCCTCTCTCTGTTGGGCCATTTGCAATAACGTCTATTATGACGGCCACTGCTTTAGCGGCGACGTTTCCAGAGGCGTTAACCTCAGAATATGTGGCCGGAGCAGTCATCCTTGCATTTATGACGGGCGCTTTTTTGTTGGCCTTCGGCATTTTTCGGTTAGGTTTTTTAACTAACTTTATTAGTTTTCCCGTGGTGACGGGGTTTATTTCTGCGTCTGCTATTGTGATTGCCTCAAGTCAGGTGGGTAATTTATTGGGGATATCGACTAACACATCCAGTTTTTTTGAAGTCATAACTTCAACGGCGCAGCATATTCACCAAACGCATTTTGAAACGTTCTTACTAGGTCTATGCTCCATCGCTTTTTTATATGGTGCGCCTAAAATCATCAGGGCATTAGTATTGAAGCTCACTTCATCTTATTTTATCGCCGATAGTTTAAGTAGGACTGCGCCGATACTTGCGATGCTAGGGGCTATATCAGTGGTGCTGATGTTTGACCTTGAGCATAACGGTGTGGTGCTTTTAGGTGATATTCCGCAAGGGTTACCCGCTTTAGCGCTACCCAATTGGCAGCCGATAAACTGGGATTTTAAAACTTGGAAGAGTCTGGCCAGTTCTGCATTATTAATCAGCATTATTGGTTTTGTTAGTTCATTATCTGCGGCACAGGCATTTGCCGCCAAGCAACGTCAGCGAATTAACCCTAACCAAGAAGCCTTAAGTTTAGGCGTGGCTAATATATCCGCTGGCCTGTCGGGAGCGTTTCCGGTTGCGGCGAGTTTATCTCGCTCGGCGGTTAGCTTTAATGCCGGAGCCAAAACACCGGCAACTAGCGCGTTTACAGCTATTGGAATGGCTGTTAGTTGTCTGTTTTTAACCCCGTATCTTTATTCTTTACCCGTTGTCACTCTTGCGGCTTTAATATTACTTGCGGTGTTATCGTTGTTTGATTTTAACGCCATGAAACGTACTTGGGCGTTTAACAGACAAGACTTTTCTGCCTTGTTTATCACGATGATTCTTACGCTACTGAATGGCGTTGAGTGGGGGTTGGTGAGTGGTGTTATGTTGTCTATTGGGTTGCATTTATATCGATCTAGCCATCCCCATGTCGCCATTTTAGGGCGAGTACCTGCAACCGAGCACTTTAGGAATATTGATCGACATGATGTGATGACAGACCCCGAAATTGTTTCATTTCGAGTAGATGCCAGCCTGTATTTTGCAAATGCTCGCTTTTTGGAAGACCGAGTCAACGAGTTGGTGGCTTCTCATCCTAAGGCAAAGCATCTGATTTTGATGTGCAGCGCCATTAATGATATTGACGCGAGTGCGCTCGAAAGCCTTTACGATATTAATCAACACCTGAAAGATGCTGGTATGCAGCTCCACCTTTCTGAAGTTAAAGGGCCTATTTTAGACCGTATTAAGCGGAGTGATTTTCTTGAAGAAATGACGGGCAACCTTTACCTCAGCCACTATTTAGCCTGGAAAGACCTCACGAATCAGCCGATGGCGGGCTCAATAGCTGATCGCTAGTTTCGGTAAGCACTGGCTTTTTTAGCTCAGCCCATTATTATAACCGGCTCTTTATTTACGCCTAGGGCTACATATTTTGCAGACGTTAGAACAGTTAAAATCAGGGCAACTCAAAGGCATAAAGCGGTTACAGTTAGTCGAAGGGCTAACGATGTTCCCGACTGAAATATTTGAGTTGGCCGATACGCTAGAAGTGCTGGATTTATCGAATAATCAACTTGATTCACTGCCTGCTGATTTGGGCCGTCTGAAAAATCTCAAAATACTCTTTTTATCTAATAATAAATTCAAGCATCTGCCTGCGGAATTAGCTGGTTGTCCAGAATTGGAAATGATTGGATTTAAAGCAAATCAGATCAAACGTGTGCCGGAAGATTGTTTACCTACCAAGACGCGTTGGTTAATTCTGACTGAGAATCAGATTGAGCGACTACCCGAGTCAATGGGTAGGCTGCATCGTCTTAAAAAGTTAGCCTTGGCAGGTAATCAACTCACTTCATTGCCAGACTCAATGGCGGACTGTCAAAATTTAGAACTAGTTCGGCTGTCGGCTAATCAATTAACTCATCTACCTGACTGGTTGTTTCAGTTACCTAAATTATCGTGGCTAGCGTTTGCAGGTAATCCAATCGGTGATACGCCCGCATGCCAAAATAGCACCATGCCTCAGGTCAGCATGTCAGACCTTGAGATGGGTCGGAAAATAGGGGAAGGGGCTTCTGGCGTTATTTCTTGTGCTAAATGGATTAATCAGCCTGAGAGTCTTAATGGTTCTGATTTAGAGGTCGCTATTAAAGTCTTTAAAGGCCATGTGACCAGTGACGGTTACCCAAAAGACGAATTAGCGAACTGTTTAAAAGCAGGGGAGCACAGCAACTTGATCAAAGTGGTTGCGCAGGTTGCTGAAAGTGATCAGTTAGCGCTGGTGATGAAGCTCATTCCTGACACTTTTTATAACTTAGGCCTACCTCCCTCATTAGAAACATGCACGCGAGATACTTTTAACGATGGCATTCAATTCTCTGCTGATGAGATCGCTAACGTCACCACTCAAATGGCTGAAATGTTGGCGCACCTGCATCAAAACGGCGTTAGTCATGGCGATGTCTATGCCCATAACACAATGATTGATGATAACGCTTCAGTCTTGTTTGGTGACTTTGGCGCTGCTTCTAACGTGCATGTTTTACCTGTCGCACAACAAAAGGCAATGGAGGCAATAGAAGTGCGTGCTTTTGGCTGCCTGTTGGATGACTTATTAGCGCTGAATGAATCTGACGACAATCTTGAGCTCGTTAGATTATTGAGTGAGGTTAGAGATCGTTCTATGGCTGAGGCCGTTGGTTCTCGTCCAAGCTTTAATGAAATTAAAGAATATCTTAATCAAGTCTGCTAAGGTTAATTTTTAGTTTAGTAATGGGGCGCGCCTAAGCGGCGCTCTTACAAAAACAAATAAAATCATTATGTTACCCATTCGGTATTTATCTTCAAACGGGGTGGCGGGATAGATTCGCACTGATTTTTTGATCTAGACTATAATTAAACTATAACAGCGCTTGCAGTTAGTGATTATGTAAACTCGACTTTTAAATCACCTAGCAAGGACTTGCAATCACTCTAGTGATAATAAAAGGATAATGCTCAAATGAAATTAGCAATTCTATCTTGTGGTCCTAATTCATACAGTACCATGCGCTTTAAAGAGGCGGCTGCTCAGCGAGGGCATGAGGTTAAAGTCTTGAACACGCTTAAATTTGCTATCGACTTACAGCAAGGTGTTCCTGATCTCTATTATCGACAGAAAGCACTCAGTGCCTATGATGCAGTGCTGCCGCGTATCGGGGCTTCAATTACCTATTATGGAACAGCGGTGGTTAGGCAGTTCCAAGAAATGGATATTTTCTGTGCTAATACGGCGCACGGTATTAGCAACTCTCGTGACAAACTACGTAGTTTGCAGATACTCAGTCGACACCATATCGGTATTCCTCGTACCACATTTGTTCGAGATAAAAAAGATGTGCTACCCGCAATCGAACGTGTTGGTGGCGCGCCGGTTGTCATTAAGTTGATTGAAGGGACGCAGGGTATTGGCGTGTTACTGGCTGAAACCGTGCAAGCGGCCGAATCGATTATTGAGCTACTTCAAAGTCAGAAACAAAACGTCCTTATTCAGAAATTTGTCGCTGAAAGTAAGGGTAAAGATATTAGAGCATTTGTTGTTGGCGATAGAGTGGTTGCAGCGATGCGACGGGTTGCACAAGGCCAAGAGTTTAGAAGTAACGTACATCGCGGCGGTGTCGCAGAGGCCGTTGAATTAACTGAAGAGTATGCTGAAACCGCCGTTCGTGCGGCTCAAATTTTGGGTTTGAGAGTGGCAGGTGTCGATATGCTCGAAGGGAAAAATGGCCCTCAAATAATGGAAGTGAACTCTTCTCCTGGGCTTGAAGGTATCGAAACATGTACGGGGCTTGATGTTGCGGGCGCTGTTATTGAATACATTGCTGCGCAGGTGGATTTCCCTGAGATTGATGTTCGCCAACGGTTAACGGTGAGTAAGGGATATGGTGTTAGTGAGCTTTATATTCCAGAAGGTGCCAAGCTGGTGGGTATGGCGATAAAGGATACCGACTTATCAGAGAAGGATATTAATGTACTCACGCTTTACCGAGGCAGTAAGGTTATTCCTAATCCGAAGCCTACCAGAGAGCTTGAAGCGAATGATAAGTTGCTTTGCTTTGGTAAATTAGAATCCATGCGAAGCATGGTGCCGGCAAAAACCAGACGTCGACGCCAACCTGAGGTGACTGATCTACCAGACTCTATTTTGGGGGAGACGGCTACAGAACGGCTTGAAAAAGACGCAGATAAGTGAGTGCTATTGCTTAGAACGACCTACCAAGCCTGCTTCTTCTATAAGAGGCAGGCGTTTTATGGGTGTTTGTAAGCGCGAGCGCAAGCATTTTAAATTAGGTAATACAAAACGGTTTTGAGCAAGATACCAATGTATGAAAGTAAAAGTAAGCGCTTAGCTTCACGTAAGGCATTCCGACGACGAATGTTTTTTCATATACTCTCAGCCATCACTTTAGTGATTTTAACACTCGCTATAGGTGTTGGCGGGCACGTTTATTTCGACGATATGGCACCAGGTTCAGCGCTTATTGCATCCATCACATTAACCAGTGGGCTCGGATTATCAATCCTCCCTGAAACTACGTCAGGGCAGCTATTCACTAGCCTTTATGGGATTTTTTCAGGTTATGTTTACATTGTCACCAGCAGCATAGTCATTGCCCCTATTCTACACCGGGTTTTGCACAAGTTTCATTTGGATGAAGAGTGAGTGATAGGTGCTAATGTTGCTCCTACCAAAAGTGTGGCTTATGCTCGTAATGAATATAAATTGAAAATTAACAAACAGGACTACATGATGAATAAACTTATAATGATTTTACTGGCTATTTTCTTGCCGCCACTGGCTGTTTTTATAAAAGAAGGGGTTGGAAAGCATCTGTTTATTAATATTATATTATGTCTTCTGTTTGTTCTCCCAGGTGTTGTGCACGCGCTTTGGGTTAATATGAAGTAATAGCGGCGAGCCGCTATTACTATCGTAATCAAGCCGTTACTTAAGACTCATTTTAGTAAGCTAGATACGAAAGGAGTTGGTTAAATCTAACCTAACCCTTTCCCTGCATCTTTTTTGTTAATTAATTCAATGCTATAGCCATCAGGGTCTTTAACAAAGGCGATGATGGTGCTGCCGCCCTTTACGGGGCCTGCTTCACGTGTTACTTGGCCGCCTTTGGCTTTAATGGCATCGCAGGTGGCATAAATATCGTCGGTTTCAATGGCGATATGTCCGTATGCATTACCTAGATCATATTCGCTTTGTCCCCAGTTGTAGGTGAGCTCGAGCACAGCACCTTGGCTTTCATCCCCGTAGCCTACAAATACTAGGGTATATTTGTATTCCTCGTTTTCTGACTTGCGAATTAACTGCATTCCTAAAACGTCGGTGTAAAAGGCGATTGAGCGGTCTAAATCGCCTACGCGTAACATGGTATGAAGAATTCTCATTAAGACACCTGTTGAGTTAAATTTCTTAATCACTCATGAGACAGTAACGTCTCAAGTTCAGGAATACAAGAGCCGCAGTTGGTGCCTGCATTAAGGCACTCACCAATAGCCTTAACCGATGATAAGCCTTGTGTTTTAATAGCCGATTTAAGGGTGTTTTCACCAACACCAAAACATGCACAAACCGTTTTACCGCAATCTTCTCGGCCTGCAGGTGGTGAGCCAGATAACATTGCTAAACGCTCATCTAATTCAATACTGCTTTTATTAAACAGTTCAGCCAACCAGCCTCGAGTAGGCAAGTCTAGGCTAGGAGAGATAAACAGACAGCTTTCGAGCATATCGCTTACAAAACGAGCGCCTCGGTATTTACGATGTTTGATATCAGAGTATTCAACCCATTCGGTTTCTGCTTTTTGATTATCACAAAGTAGGGTTCTGGCCCAGACAGATAAATCATCAATCATCGACTCTGCCGCGAGTTCGTAACGATAGAATTTCTGTCCTCGTATTTTAACTACATACTGAACACTCTCGATATTGAGTGCCCGCCTAGACAATAAAAAACCGAACCACTGAGGTCGATAAAGCTTGATGGTCGCAGGGGTGTGCTTGCTTTCTGGTTGACCTGAATAGGGGTCCGTTACAGGGTTGACTAATGCACCCACACGGCCTTTCGAACTGAGTTGTTCAGTCCAATGCATGGGGATAAATAGATGGCCTGGCTTTTGACTATCGGTCACTTCAGCTCTTGCGATCATCTCGCCATAGGCACTGGACGTTAACACTAAACAGCCATCATCAATATTAAAGTGCTGCGCATCAGAAGGATGAAGCTCGATGAAAGGCTCAGCTTTATGGTTATTAAGTTGTGGTGCAAGCGCCGTACGAGTCATCGTGTGCCATTGGTCTCGTATCCGCCCTGTGTTAAGAATAAGTGGGAATTCATCACTTAGGCGAGCCTCAGGCAATCTTGGTTCAATTGCGATCATTTGGGCTTTACCTGTTGGGGTAAAATAGTGCCCATCTTCGAACATACGTTTAGTGCCTTGTGGCGACACTGACGTAACCGGCCATTGAATGGGCATTAGGTCATCGTACTGTTGGGCGCTAAGTGTTGCTAATGAGGAGATATTAAAATCACGTTTTTTAAGTAACGGGTCGTTTTTATCTAAGGTGTTTTCAAATGCAGACAATTGCGCATGTTCGTTAAATATCTCATGAGCAGACTGGTACGGAAATGACTGCTCAAACCCCATGGCTTTAGCCACTTGGGTGATAATCCACCAGTCGGGCTTTGCTTCGCCTGGTGGAGGGAGTATCGCACGTTGGCGTGAAATTCGCCGTTCTGAGTTGGTAACGGTACCGTCTTTTTCACCCCAGCCAAGTGCAGGTAATAACATATCGGCATATTGGGTGGTATCAGTATGCTGCATGCAGTCAGATACCGCTACAAACTCACACTTTTCTAAAGCGGCTTTGACTTGGTTAGCATTGGGTAGGCTATCCACAGGGCTGGTGGCCATAATCCAGACCGCTTTTACTTTACCGGCTTCAATGGCATCAAACAGATCAACAGCCTTTAACCCTTGAGAAGATGAAACATGGTCGCTCTGCCAAAAGCGACTTACACGATTGATGTTGTCTTCAGTAAAATCCATATGAGCGGCTAACTGATTGGCTAGCCCGCCAACTTCACGGCCACCCATAGCATTAGGCTGGCCTGTTAGCGAAAAAGGGCCTGCGCCGATTTTACCAATTCTGCCTGTCGCAAGGTGGAGGTTTATGATGGCGTTTACTTTATCGGTACCTGAGCTGGATTGATTAATACCTTGAGAGTAAGCAGAAATAATGTTTTCTGTTTGAGTGAACCACTGATAAAAAGTGGCAACGTCAGCTTCTGCTAACCCACATATATTGGCTACTTTTGTAATATTAGGTGTGGTTTCTATCGCTGATGTAATTGCGTGAGAAAAACCTTCGACGTGTTGCTCTATGTACTCAAAATTTAATTGACCTTGTTTTGACAAGTGAGCCAGTAAGCCATTAAACAAGTAGGCGTCTGTACCTGACTGAATCGGTAAGTGCAGGTCTGCAATAGCGCAGGTGTCGGTTTTTCGGGGGTCGATAACCACTACTTTTAATGCAGGGTTATTTTCTTTCGCTTTTTTAATGCGTTGAAAAATAATCGGGTGACACCATGCGGTATTACTTCCGGTGAGAATGATTAATTCGGCATGATCAATATCATCATAGCAGCCAGGCACTGTATCAGAGCCAAACGCACGCTTGTGTGCAACGGTGGGCGAGGCCATACATAATCTGGAGTTGGTATCGATATTCGAAGAACCAATAAAACCTTTCATTAGTTTATTGGCAACGTAGTAGTCTTCGGTTAATAGTTGCCCTGAAACATAAAAGGCGACGGCATCGGGTCCGTGTTGTTCAATAATGGCGCTGAAGTGGTCTGAGGTTTCTTTTATCGCCTTGTTCCAGCTGATTTGTTCGCCTTTATAAATCGGGTGAAGAAGTCTGTCGTCGAGTGTGAGCGTGTCTGCTAGCGCGGTGCCTTTTGAGCATAGCCTGCCATAATTCGAGGGATGTAGTTTATCCCCTCTTACCATAATGGTTCGTTCATCAATATTGTTGATGGTGGCCGATATTCCACAGCCTACTCCGCAGTATGCGCAGGTTGTTTTGATTTCTTTCGGCTCAACGGGTTTGAACGAGGCGTTCTGCATATTGTTTACTCTAGACTTTTGACTTACAAAGGTTGTCGACGTTTGCGTTACGTTGCGATAACAAAGGGCCGCTCAATACGAGTTAATATATAAGGAGTGAAGCGTCACACCCTCCTAGTTGGGAGCGAAGAGGGTGTGCGCTTCGTAGGACTCAAGGAGTCCGGTCGGCGGGAGCCGGTTACAGCGCGACTAAACGCTATTTATGCTGCGATAACATCTTCTAAAAATAGATAAACCATGCCGCCTTCAAGTCGCGCTTCAAAGGTTTTTGTGCAGCCTTTATCGTGACCTTTAGCTTCTCCATCATCGAGGCCAATGACCCAGTTATGAAGCGGGCAGGTGACTGATTTACCGTGCACGATACCCTGAGATAATGCGCCTTGTTTATGCGGGCAGCTATCGTGTAGGGCGAATACTTCATCGTCCATCGTGCGAAAAACGGCAATGTCACCTTGTTTGGTTTTAACCACCCGTGAACCGAGTTTTGGTATGTCTGTTAATTTTCCTATTTCAATGGTTTGACTCATTGTTTTGATCTCTCTAACGTCTTAAAAGTCGGTACAGGCTCTCCGAAGAACATTGTTCGCCGGAGGCCATAGGGTTCGTTTGAGTTTAAACTTCTGCTAATGGAATAAAGTCATTTTGGGCAACGCCTTCACTCGCACGCTCTTTCCATGGATCTTTCTGAGAGAACTTTTGAGAGAATAAGAACCCTTCATAATAGGCTTTACGTTTCTCTGCATTCTCTACTATCTGATCTTTAATATATTGCAGACCTACGCGCTCGATCCACGGTGCTGTTCGCTCGTTGTGGTGGCCTTGCTCACGGTACATCTGCATAAAGGCACCAGTATATTCAAGCACTTCATCTTCGGTCGCGACTTTAACCAAGAAGTCAGAAACGCGAACCTTAATACCGCCGTTACCCGCTACATAGATTTCCCAGCCTGAATCAACTGCGACAATACCTATATCTTTAATGGTGGCTTCGGCACAGTTACGTGGACAACCGGATACAGCAATTTTGAACTTTGCAGGTGTCCATGAACCCCATGTCATTTCTTCGATTCTAATGCCTGCGCCGGTTGAATCTTGAGTACCAAAGCGACAGTACTGTGAGCCGATACAGGTTTTAACGGTTCGTAGTGCTTTACCGTAGGCGTGACCCGACACCATGCCTGCGTCATTAAGGTCTTTCCACATAGGAATTAGGTTTTCTTTCTTAACGCCAACCAAGTCGATACGTTGGCCGCCTGTCACCTTAACCATGGGTACTTCGTATTTATCTGCTGCATCAGCGATAACCCGCAAGTCTTTTGCTGTGGTCACGCCGCCAAACATTCTAGGAACTACGGTATAGGTGTTATCTTTTTGGATGTTGGCGTGCATGCGTTCGTTGGTGAAGCGTGATGCCAAGTCATCTTCGTACTCGCCAGGCCATGCCGCGAGCAAGTAGTAGTTAATGGCCGGACGACAGACGTGACAACCATCAGCATTAGAAAATTCAAGAAAGTGGGATACCGCATGGAATGATTTAAGGTTATTTGGCTTAATCGCATCCCGAACTTGATCATGACCATAGCTTGTACAAGCACAGATCGTCTTCTGGCTTTCGCTAGGGTTGTAATCTCCGCCTAATGTAGAGGCGATAACCTGCTCCACTAAGCCAGTACAAGAACCACAAGAGGCAGATGCTTTAGTGGATGCACGGACCTCATCGAGGGTATATAGATTCTCTTCAGTAATGGCTTTTACAATATCGCCTTTACATACACCGTTACAGCCACATATTTCGGCTGAATCGGGCAAGTCTGCAGCGGCATTAACCCCCGCGTGACCCGAGTCACCCATATGTGCTTGTCCAAAGAGCAGTGAGTCACGGAAGTCTGCGACGTTTGTACCATCTTTCATTAGCTGAAAGTACCAGGAGCCGTCCATGGTGTCGCCATACATCACAGAGCCGATGATTTTGTCTTCTTTTAAAACCACTTTTTTGTAGATACCGCGTTTAGGGTCCTGAAAGATGACTTCATCAGTATCATCATCACCAGAAAAATCGCCGGCTGAAAACAGGTCAATACCTGTGACTTTTAATTTGGTTGATGTGGCTTGTGTACGATAAATTCCAATGCCGTAGGCTGCAAGATGGTTAGCTGCTACTTTTGCTTGGTCCCAAATAGGGGCTACCAAACCAAATAGCTCTTCACGGTGCTGAATACATTCCCCAATGGCGTAAATTTTAGGGTCAAATGTTTGCAAGGTATCATTTACTACGATGCCGCGCTCACAATGGAGCCCGACTTTCTGCGCGAGTTCAATATTAGGGCGAATACCGACAGCCATAACGACAAGCTCTGCAGGCAGTTTTTCACCATCTGAAAAAACAATCGATTTAACGTGACCATTTTCATCTGCTGTTAACTCTGATGTATTGGCATTCATTTTGAATTTTAAGCCGCGCTCTACCAATGATTGCTCAAGCAACTTTGCAGAAGGCTCATCTAGCTGGCGATTCATGAGTACTTCTAGGTTATGAACAACGGTAACGTCCATTCCTTGCTTCATTAAACCGTTTGCGGCCTCAAGCCCCAATAGACCACCACCGATAACAATGGCATGTTTCTTTTCTTTAGAGGCTTTTAACATGGTCTCGACATCAGCAATATCGCGAAATGAAATCACACCGTCAAGATCATGCCCAGGTAAAGGAATAATAAAGGGATTAGAGCCCGTAGCGAGGAGAAGTCGGTCGTATTGGGCTTCGGTACCATCAGCAGCGATGACTTTCTGGTTACGACGGTCAATGTTAACGGCTTTTTTATCGTCACCGGCATGTAGTGTAATATTGTTGTCTTTATACCAATCAAGATTATTAATCATAATCTCTTCAATCGTCTTCTCACCCGTCAGAACAGGAGACAGCATGATGCGGTTATAGTTTCCGTAAGGCTCTGCACCAAATACGGTGATATCGTATTTATCAGGGGCTATTTTAAGTAGCTCTTCAACTGTACGCATACCTGCCATACCATTTCCGATTACGACCAGCTTATCTCTCATTCGTATCTCCAAAATCTTTAGAAACTTCTATATAGGTAATGCCTATCCATAAAAAACTGTTATTCCCGTAAACATCAGTCATGTCTAAAACAACCTGTCATTCCCGCCTTCGCGAGGATGACAGCAGGGTAAAACTAAGGTGCTGCTAGATGTTTACTAGGTGGTTATGTGTCTTATTGCATAAGCTATGCCAGAGTTTTTGTGTTAATTTATCTTGTTGAAAATAAAGAGTATTTATTCTCTTTTTTATTTTATTGTGCATTTTTTTGGTCGTTGATGGGTCTGTTATGAGGCATAAGCACTTGAATGGTGCACGCGCTTTTTTGGGGCTCGTGCACCAGACCTTTTGCACCAAAACATGATTTATATCGTTTTATGTCGTTGTATATATTGTGTTGTTTTTGGTTATCTTTATGAAAAATAAGCAAAAAAAACTATTGGCATTCATTTTGTAGTTGTAGGGGAGCTACTTTATAAATAAATGGAGAAAACCAATGTCCGGTGAAAGCCTCAATATTCTCAACTTTGCGGATAAAAAAATTCGCATGCTCCACGTATCGTGGATCGCATTCTTCATTACTTTTGTGGTGTGGTTTAACCATGCCCCTCTATTAGCGTTTATGAAAGAAGCGTTTGATCTATCGAGCCAGCAAGTTAAAGCGCTAATGATTTTGAATGTGGCGATGACTATTCCTGCTCGAATTCTGATTGGTATGCTAGTGGATAAATTTGGCCCTCGTATTATTTACAGTGGGCTGTTGATGACATCGGGTGTAGTCTGTACAGCCTTTGCGCTTGCTCAAACCTATGAGCAATTAGCCTTGTTGCGTTTTTTGATGGGCTTTACGGGGGCTGGGTTTGTTATAGGTATTCGTTTGGTGAGTGAATGGTTCCCTGCAAAGACGGTGGGTGTCGCTGAAGGTATATACGGCGGTTGGGGAAACTTTGGCTCAGCTGCAGCTGCGATGTTATTACCCACGCTAGCACTTGTTATTGGAGGTGAAGATGGATGGCGTTATGCGCTAATGTGTACCGGCGCAGTTGCATTTTTGTATGGTATTTTCTTTTATAAGGTCGCTCGAAATACGCCTAAGGGTTCAACGTATTTTAAACCTAAAAAGTCGGGTGGTTTAGAAGTCACCTCTAAGCGTGATTTCTATTTCTATCTAGCCATGAATATCCCCATGTATATTGCATTAGCGGTATTAACATGGAAGTTAGGTCCAGAAAAAATTAATTTGTTAAGTGACTTTGCCAGTAATGTTATCTATGTGGGGCTAGCCGCTTTGTTTGTTGTACAGACCAGCCAAATCTACAAGGTAAATAAAGAAAACCTTAAAAACGGCGTTCCCGAATTACAGCAATATAAATTTAAACAGGTTGCTATTTTAAACTGGGCTTACTTTGTTACCTTTGGCTCTGAGCTAGCGGTTGTGTCTATGCTGCCTTTATTCTTTATGGAAACTTTTGAGTTAACCGCGGTTACCGCAGGGTTATTAGCCTCCGGCTTTGCCTTTATGAACTTGGTGGCGCGCCCAGGTGGTGGTTGGTTAAGTGATAAGTTTGGTCGTAAGAAAACGTTGTCTATTCTGATTTGTGGTTTGGCGATAGGTTATATGGTGCTGAGTCAGATCGATAGTGCGTGGTTAATTCCGCTAGCGGTTGTGGCAACAATGTGTTGTTCGTTCTTTGTGCAGGCGGGCGAGGGGGCTGTATTTGCTATGGTGCCTTTGGTTCAGCGAAGAATGACTGGGCAAATTGCTGGCATGACAGGCGCATACGGTAATGTAGGTGCGGTCATCTTTTTAACGGTATTATCGTTTGTTGATACGGCTACCTTCTTTATGTTTATTGCGGGTGCTGCAGCGGTATGCTTCATCTTTGTGCAGTTTCTTGAAGAGCCTGCAGGTCATATGGCTGAAGTAATGGAAGATGGCTCTGTACAACTGATTGAAGTGTCGTAGTGAAAAAGCTTAACGGTTTTCTGGGGGCAGTCGATGCATTTAAGTAGTGGTTTAAATACTAGCGTAGGGCAGGCAACAGACAAAGGCCCTAAGCATCAGAATGAAGACTGCCTAGGCATTCGTATGCCTAAAGACCCTATGTTGACTATGAAGGGCGTGGTGGCGGTCATTGCGGATGGTGTGAGTAGTGCAGAGGCAGGAAAGGAAGCCAGTGAAACCTGTGTTAAGAACTTTCTTAATGACTACTACTCAACGCCAGACTCATGGACTGTAAAAACCTCTGCTCAAAAAGTACTGACGGCGCTGAATCGTTGGCTTTATGGGCAAGGCCAGCGATATATAGATGCGCACCGAGGCTACATCAGTACGTTATCTGTTTTGGTCATAAAATCGCGTATGGCGCATTTGTTTCATATTGGCGATAGCCGCATTTATCGTTTGCGAGGGCATGACTTTGAACAGTTAACCACTGATCACAGTGCTCACGTGAGTAAAGATAAAGCCTACTTGACTCGTGCTATGGGCATGGATATACGACTGGATGTAGATTATCGGGTAGAAGCCGTAGAAGAGGGGGATGTATTTTTTCTCAGCACTGATGGGGTGCATGACTTTTTAACCCGCAAAGAGATCAAAGCTATTATTCAGTCTGCGGGTACTGATTTTGAGCTAACCTGCCAGACGCTGATTGAGATGGCAAAACAGACTGGCAGTGATGATAATTTAAGCTGCCAGATATTGCGCATTGATCAGTTGCCTGATGCGAACTCAGAAGATGTTTATAAAAAGCTAAATGACCTGCCATTCCCCCCGTTTTTAAACGTCGGTATGACGATAGATAACTATCGAGTATTGGATGAAATTCATGCCAGCAATCGAAGTCAGTTGTATGTTGTTCAGGATGAAGACACAGGCAAGAAATGGGTGATGAAAACCCCTTCAGTTAACTATGAAGATGACCCTGCTTATATCGAGCGCTTTATTATGGAGGAGTGGATAGGGCGTCGTATAGACTGCCCAAATGTAGTGAAGGTGCCAACAGACGTACATCGCAGGCAATGGCTTTATTATCTATCAGAATATGTTGAAGGGGAAACCCTGGCCAAATGGATTGAGACTACAAATAAACGAGATGTTGGACAAATACTCGATATTATTGAGCAAGTGGTTAGAGGTGTGAGGTCGCTGCACCGAAAAGAGACGCTTCATCAAGACATAAAGCCCGATAATATTGTGTTGACTCAGGATGGCGAAGCGAAGCTGATCGATTTTGGGTCATGCTTGGTGGCAGGGGTCAATGAAATAGTATCCCCTTTTGAGCGAGATACAATTTTGGGTACAGCGACTTATGCTGCACCAGAATATAAATTACGTCGATCTGGCAGCGTGCGTTCAGACTTATTTTCTATTGCGATGATTACGTATGAAATGCTGACGGGGCGTTTGCCCTTTGGCGAGGTTTTTGATCGCTGCGAGAGTGCGCAAGATTTTTCACGGCTTAAATACGAGCCAGCCTATTGGCATAACCCTATGGTGCCGGCGTGGATGGATGGCGCGCTAAAAAAAGCCTTACATATTTCACCTGAACTCCGTTATGAGTCTTTATCTGAGTTCGTGTTTGACCTCAGACACCCCAACCAACAGTTTATGCGACTGAAAAATCAGCCGTTGATTGAGCGAAAGCCTATGCTATTTTGGCGAGCGACATGTGGTTGTTTGCTGGTCAGTCAGATAGTGACTTTATGGCTATGGCTAGGGTCGTAAACTCACTTAAACCATTTCTGAATAGTGCGGGTGGTAACACCAATGGCTTTTGCGATTTCTTTTTGTTTATAGCCTTCCATTCTCATGGCTGCTGCGATTGATTTGGGCCGAAGCTCGACTTCTTGAATGATCATATACACACCTTTGATTAGACTCTCTCCAATAATTTAATAGTGTGCCTTAACAGTGTGACAGATTAGTGTCAATTGAGTCGCGATGATGGTTAAACGCTAGTGAATAAACTGCTCCCAGTCTAATACTGCTTGTTTGAAATCATTGGTGCCGCATTCTGCATACGATTCCTGATCATACAACTCAGTATTTTCTGGCAGTTCTTCATCAATATCGATATCAAGTGCTAGCGCTATGACCTCTGCCTGCTCTGCATTTAGGCGCAGTTGAAAGGTTTTGCCTTGAATGTGGTGCTGCATGATTTGGCGCTGCTCAAGCTGTCGAATAATATCGAGCAGATCGGCAATAGATTGTTTATCTTTGCGCAGTTCTTCAGTAAACCATAGCCCAATTGCTTCGTGGCCTATGGAAAATTGAGCGATAGGGTTGAATTGCTCATCAAACGTGAATTCGTAATCCATAAAAGCCTCTAGTCGAACTTGCTGGTGGGAAGCGCATTCTACATGAATAGCCGCTACAAGCGCATCAATAGTTACCGTAAGCCCCATGGGTAAAGCAGGTTTAATAGTATAAAACATCAAAACAATAGATGAAATATATTGAGTGATGGCTATTTATGGTTTAAAAAGTAGATGTAAGTAAGCCTTGAGTGGGAGATAACGTGAGAACACCTAGAATATCACTAGAACAGTGGGCGGCCTTTAAAGCAGTGGTTGACGAAGGCTCTTTTGCTAAGGCCGCAGAAACACTTAATAAAAGCCAGTCAAGTGTTAGCTACACGCTGAGTAAAATGGAAGAACTTTTACCCACCCCGGTGCTTGAGCAGCAGGGGCGAAAAGCGGTGTTAACTGAGGCCGGGGAGGTTCTTTATCGCAAGGCGACAAATCTGTTAAAAGAAGCAGGTAACGTAGAGTCATCAGCCGACCTATTAGCAAAAGGTTGGGAGCCACAAGTGACGGTTGCTGCTGACCTTCTGGTTGATTTTGACCCATTAATCAGGGCGTTAGCTGCGTTTTCAAATGAGTCACCCGCCACCCGTATAGTGGTGCTTGAAACGACGTTGTCAGGCACTGATGAGGCATTGTTAGAGCGACGTGCAGATATCGTCTTATCACCTAAAGTCCCCCCTGGTTTTTTAGGTAAGCCTTTAGGCTTGGTTGAGATGTTACCGGTGGCTCACCCTAATCATCCGCTTTTTTCATTGAAAACGGATGTGACAGAACCTGAGTTACGCCAGCATCGCCAAGTAGTATTTAGAGATACCGGTATTAAACGGCAGCAGGATGCAGGCTGGCTGGGTTCAGAACAACGGTGGACGGTAAGTACCGGCGCTACGGCTATCAAAATTGTAAAGCGGGGATTGGGCTTTGCCTTTATTCCGCCGCATATGATTAAGGAGGAGTTAGATGCTGGGGAACTAAAACGCATACCGTTAGATATGGATGCGAGAAAATTATTACCGTTTCATATTATTCTATCTGGAATGGAAAACGCAGGGCCTGCTTGCAAAGCCTTAGCCATGCATATAACCACGCAATTTCTGAAAGAGTCGTCTAAATAACCAAGCATCGAATGTCCTATTTTTTCAGTCGAAACGAGGGCTTATTCAAAATTCAAGAAGCCCTATAACGCATGCTCATTTATATTTGATTAAGCAATATTAGACGTAAGATAATGAGCCCTCATTATATAAAATTAAGTGATTGCCATGACAGTAGACCTAAATAACCGCTACGGTTTAAACCCCGCACACAGTGAAGTGGTAGATGCGTGCAACATCGTTGAGCCATGCGATACGCTAGATATGGGGTGTTCGAATGGGCGCAATGCGCTGTACCTCGGCCAGCTCGGGTTTAACGTTGTTGCGATAGACGCTAACCCTAGTGCTATAGATATGCTGCAAAGCATTATTAATCAAGAGAGCCTGACTAATGTTAAGGCTCAAGTCTACGACATTAACTGCGCCAGTCTTGATAAGGACTATGGCTTTATTGCCTGCACCGTAACACTAATGTTTCTTGATCCCGTGCGCGTTAATGCCGTGATTGCTGATATGCAAGCGCGTACCTTGCCGGGAGGGTATAATCTAATAGTATGTGCCATGAGTACTGAAGAGCATCCATGCCCCGTTCGCTTTCCGTTTACGCTAAACGCAGGACAGTTACGAGAGACTTATGAGGGCTGGGAGTTCATTAAGTACAACGAAGACGTAGGTACCATGCACAATGGCGCGCAGTTACAATTTGCAACCATGTTAGCGCGCAAGCCTCGCTAAAGGGGGGCGTGCTAATGCTCACACTGGTGTCAGCTACAAAGTGTTTACGCTGAAACTAGCTTGGACGTGGGAGAGTACAGCGACTATCTTCTATATGTAGTGTCAAATACTGGATACAGGAGGTTTAAAATGGACGTTAAATATTACGTATATGAAGATCTCAGCTTTGACGTAGGCCCTGGTGAAACATTCGATTTCACCGCCAACTGCCAAAACTCAGGTGAAGTCCCTATTAGTGCCGGTGCTCAAATAATTGTTGCTAACGATAGTGATGATTATAAAAAAGGGTTGGTGTTATGTGAGAGTTACCCGTATTTGCTAAGTGGTAAAGAAGGTTGGGTCATTCGATATCAAAATGTCTCAGAAACACATATCGATGGGATGTTTCGTGTCTACCTTGTGTGTCAGGTGAACGCGACTTATCAGACACAGGTATTAGACTAGGTGCTAGATATAAAAAGTAGGATTAGAATGGGATATTAGGTACAAGAGGAAGAGGCGCTATTGAGTGGTGCAATTTTGCATCAGTAGCAGTGGTCCTTCCTCCACCTTTCAGACTTGTAATAGATGCCTAGTAAGTGATTTGGCTGGTGGTAAGTATTCAATTTCATCAGATAAAATTAAAAAAACCTTTCAAATCAGCTATCTTTGACTAAAGTCAAAGAGTTATTATCTTACCCGCGTGTTAGTGTATAACGCTTTTTATCTGAAGCATACGGCTCAAAAACGTCTATATTTGGATCTGTAATCAAATTGTAGGAAAAGAGCGCTATTACTTTCTATACTTCAAGCTACAGTGTAGAGCCGTTTTTCAGTATACTATTGCCACGAAATTACCGCTCCGTTAACAAAAGGGGGCCAAAAGCCGCCTTTTTATTAATTTTTTGGTTACCTTACCGATAAAATTGGGGAAAATATGACCGTTCAAAAATCAAAAATAATCTATACCAAAACCGACGAAGCACCAGCGTTGGCAACCTACTCTTTACTCCCAATCGTTAATAAATTTGCAGCTGCAGCCGGCATTAATGTCGAAACAAGCGACATATCTTTAGCTGCAAGAATACTAGCTACTTTCCCCGACAATCTTAATGAAAATCAAAAAGTACCCGATGCACTTAAAGAGTTGGGTGATCTGACGAATAAGCCTGATACTAATATTATTAAATTGCCAAACGTGAGTGCTTCTATTCCACAGCTAAAAGAAGCGATTGCAGAACTTCAGTCCCAAGGGTTTGATATTCCAGATTACCCAGAAGAGGCAAAAACTGAGCAAGAATCTGAGATTCAAGCTAAGTACTCAAAAGTGTTAGGAAGTGCTGTTAACCCCGTTTTACGTGAAGGTAACTCTGACCGAAGAGCGCCAGCCGCTGTAAAACAATATGCTCGAAATCATCCACACTCAATGGGTAAGTGGAGCCAAGCGTCAAGAACTCACGTCGCACACATGCGTAAAGGTGACTTTTACCACAGCGATATTTCAACGGTAGTTGAAAAAGCCGGTAACCTGAGAATTGAGTTGGTCGATAAAGACGGAAACGTAAATGTACTTAAGAACGCGGTGCCAGTGCTTGAAGGCGAAGTGATTGACAGTATGTTTATGAGCGCAAAGGCGTTGTGTAAATTCTTTGAAGAAGAAATGGAAGGCGCCAAGAACGCTAACTTGCTATTTTCACTGCACGTAAAAGCAACCATGATGAAGGTTACTCACCCGATTGTGTTTGGTCATGCAGTAAAAGTTTACTACAAAGACGCATTTGAAAAACATGCTGAAACGTTCAAGAAGCTAGGTGTTAATCCAAATAACGGTTTGGGTAATATTTACGAGAAAATTGAAAGCCTGCCTTTTTCATTACGCCACGAAATTGAAGACGATATTCGCGCTTGTTATGAAGAGCGTCCTGAAACGGCGATGGTCGATTCAGAAAAAGGTATCACAAACTTACACGTGCCGAGTGACGTTATTGTTGATGCATCTATGCCCGCCATGATTCGTGTTGGCGGAAAGATGTGGGGCACCGATGGTAAGTTAAAAGACACTAAAGCGGTTATTCCAGATAGCTGTTACGCGACTATTTACCAAGAAGTTATTAACTTCTGTAAGCATCATGATGCATTTGATCCTACCACCATGGGCACAGTGCAGAACGTTGGCTTGATGGCTCAAAAAGCTGAAGAGTATGGCTCTCACGATAAGTCGTTCGAGTTACCGTCAGATGGAACGGTTCGCGTTGTTGATGAAAGCGGCCAGGTGTTATTGCAGCATGTAAACTTAGAGAAGGGCGATATCTGGCGTATGTGTCAAACCAAAGATGCGCCAATTCAGGATTGGGTTAAGTTAGCCGTGACGCGTGCACGAGCAACTGGCTTACCTGCTATTTTCTGGTTAGATAAGTATCGTGGACATGATGCGCAAATGATCAAAAAAGTTAAAAAGTACTTAAAAGATCATGATACAGAAGGATTAGATATTCGCATTATGACGCCTGATATCGCTATTCGTTACACCATGGAACGTTTGCGTCATGGTGAAGACACAATATCGGTAACCGGTAACGTACTACGTGATTATTTAACGGACTTGTTCCCGATTTTGGAACTAGGTACTAGTGCTAAAATGCTCTCTATTGTACCTCTGATGGCGGGTGGCGGACTGTTTGAAACGGGCGCGGGTGGTTCTGCACCTAAGCATGTTCAGCAGTTTGTAGAAGAGGACCATTTACGTTGGGATTCACTGGGTGAATTCTTAGCGATTGCCGTTTCTTTAGAAGACCTTGCAGGCAAAACAGACAATGGCAAAGCTAAAATTTTGGCAGAAACATTGGATAAAGCCACAGGTGTGTTGCTAGAGAACAATAAGTCACCTTCACGTAGAGCAGGTGAGCTTGATAATAGAGGTAGTCATTTTTACTTGGCGCTTTATTGGGCTCAGGCTTTGGCTGAGCAAACAGAAGATGCAGAGTTGCAAGCAGCCTTTTCTAAGCTAGCAAAAGATCTGGCTGACAATGAGCAGAAGATTGTTGAGGAGTTGACAGTCAATCAAGGTCAGCATGTCGACCTAGGTGGTTACTATCACCCAGACGTAGATAAGGTGACTAAGGCCATGCGTCCAAGTGAAACACTAAACGCGTTGTTAGGCACTAACGTATAACTCGAAATTGAGTTACAAAAAAACCAAAGTGGGTACACCTGCTTTGGTTTTTTTATGCATGATAGGTTTGTTTAAATTGTAGACCTATTTGTTATCGAGTAATGCTTGAGCTTCTTTTTTCCACGAGCTAAACCCTCTGGCGCTTTCAAACTGCTTTAGTGCTTCAGTTTTGCTGGCCGGTGTATTAGCCAAGTCTTCTAGTGTTGTAAAACCGGCGTCAGCCAATTTCTTTTCTAGTACGGGGCCTATTCCTTTTATAGATGAAATCGAGGGCGCTTTACTTGCTTTTGGCTTGCTGGGTGCCTTTTTGGCTTTGGCTACTGGTGCTTTGGTGCTTTTTTTCTTGGTTGGTTTGTTAGCGGGTTTAGCGGGAGTGCTTTCTTTTAGGTTAAGTTTTTCAGCAAGCTCTTTAGGAATGTGTGCGATCACTTTATCCTGCATTTTCAATACAGAGGCCATGCGCTCATCAAACTCATCTTGTAATTCAGCTACTTTTTTGTGATAGCTTTTTTCCATTTTCTTGATCAGTTTACGTGCCGGCTTACCGGGGTCTTTACGCAGTGTTTTTACCTGAGATGTTAGCTCGTCTACTTGTTCTTGTAGTTCTTTTTGGGTCGATTTAAGTTTTGCGTTGATTTCTTTCAGCATAGATTTGCCTTTGGATTTCTTCTTACTGTCTTTTTTTGAGGCTTTGGCCATTTTGCGTTCTCCTAGGGTCGTCTATCGTCATACGAAATGTGAATGCAAATGGTATGTGTGCAGTGTTTACGCGTCAAATTATTTTGGTTGATATAAGCTCACGCCTATAACCTTTACTCGCCTTCTGTATAAATGGATACTTTAATAGCCTTCATGCTATAGCCTGAAACGGCGAGGTCGCTCTCAACCTCACCTACTTTGATTGGGCCTTCTATCCATACCGGGTCATAAAGCATGTCTGGATGCACCCCCATAGGAAAGTTTACATATACAATCTGATTAGTGGGCGGTGGAGGCGTATGCATACAAGCACCGAAATAAGGCACTAGCAAAAACTCGGTGACTTTGTTTTCGTCACCTCCTAAGGGCACCATAAAGCCGGGGAGTCTGACCTTTTGGCCATCGAGTTCTTTTTTTACCGCATTGAGAAGGGGGGACATTTGCTGCTCAAAAGCGTCGCCACTGTGATCGATTTCAATGGCGGCACTCTTCTTTAACGCTGCGATAACATGGTCAGGAATTAAGTCATCCCACTCTAGTGTTTTAACTGAGTCTGCATAGGCTGATGAGAGTGGGATAATAAATAAAGTTAATAAAAGGCTGCGATAGAATCGGTTCGCAACGGATGGCTTTTTTGTGTCCACAATAGGATCCTTTTTAAACGTGTCGTTAAGTTTATTGATCATGCTATACCCTGATGGTCATGCCATCGGCTAGCGACATTCGATAAGCGCGCACTGAAGGTGCAATGCCAATGGCTAAACCAGAGAGCAGAACAATGCCAAGCAGCTGCCACTCGTAGGTTGTGAGTAAAGAAATGGTGATTAACACACCAAATTCTTCTTGAAGTATGGGTTGAGCGATTGCTAATAGGCTAAACAATAGGGTCACGCCCAACACTGCGCCAGCGAGCGCCAAAATGCCGGCTTCACTGATCATCAATAGAAAAATTTGTAGTGGGCGAGCCCCAACCGCTCTGAGAATAGCCATCTCACGCCTTCGTTCATTAAGGCTTGCTAATATCATTGTGAGCATTCCCAGTAAGCCAGAGGCTACAACAAAGCCAGATATCACCACTAGGGCTTGCTCAGCAATGCCCATCATGCTCCATAGCTCATGGAGTGCAACGCCTGGGATGATGGCCTGTAGAGGCTCTTGTTTATACTGATTAATCATGCGCTGTAGTTGAAATACTTTTATCTTTGACGCCATACCGACCAAGGCTGCAGTGATAACAGTGGGTTCTAACGAATCAACATCGAGCGCTGACGTATCCACAGAGCCTGTCATAGGCGGCGCACCGTTATTCCAGCCAAGGTGAATTGCTTCTATGGCGGGCAGGCTCACATGCACTGTTTTGTCTACTGGCGTGGAGGTTGGCGCTAATATACCGCTGATGGTGAATGGCATCTGATCATGCTTGGTGAACGAGGTTGAGCCAGCGCCATGAGCGATGATGATTTTGTCGCCGATGCTATAGCCTAATTTCTTGGCCACTTCAGCGCCTACGACCGTTTCAAATAATGACTCAAATGGCTGCCCTTGGTTAAACTTCAGCGGCTGGTTTTGGCCAAATTGGTAGTGTTTGAAGTAATCTGTATTGGTTCCTAGCACCCGATATCCGCGATGAGAGTCTCCTAATGAAAGAGGCACTGACCACTTGACCGATTTTTGCTTGGCAATCTCTTGATAGCTCTGCCAAGAGATATTATTAGTTGCATTGCCAATTCTAAATACAGAATAAAGTAATAGTTGAACAGGGCCGGTTCGAGCGCCGATGATTAGGTCAGTGCCAGAAATAGTATGCGAAAAGCTTTCTTTAGCTTGTGTGCGAACCCGTTCAACACCCAGTAATAAACTGACACTGATAGCGATAGCAAACACCGTTAATAGTGCGGTAGCCCTTCGGTTATATAGGCTTTTTAAGGCAAGTTTTATAATGGCCATTATTATAACCTCTTGCTTGAAAGGTTGATTTTGCTGAGTTCAATCTGCTGATCAAATAACGGTGACAGCGTATCGTCATGACTCACGAACAGCAGCGTGCTCTTTTCTCTGTTGCATTCTTGGAACAGTAAATTAATAAAAGACTCGCGTGCGTCGGTATCAAGAGCAGAGGAAGGCTCGTCTGCTATCACCAATTCGGGTTGGCCGATTAACGCTCTGGCGGCGGCAACCCGTTGTTGCTGGCCAATACTCAACTCAGCAACAGGGCGGTTAATCAGGTCATTGCCCAGTTGAAGATCGCTCAATAGACGATGAGCTTCTGCATTTAGGCTGGGTGAGTGGGTGAGCGCTTTGTTCTTTCGACGTTTTGAAAAGTGGCAGGGTAGGCAGACGTTTTCAGTGACCGATAGGTAAGGCAGCAAGTTGAACATTTGGAAAATATATCCCATATGATCCGCTCGAAAATGGTCCCTCTGACGCCCTTTTATGTGATTAATGTTCTGGCCTAGTACTTTAACGTCGCCACTGTCTGGCAAGCTTACACCTGCAATAAGCCCTAATAGTGTCGACTTTCCGGTGCCGCTTGGCCCTTTGAGAAAAACCTTATCGCCTTTCTCAATCGAGAAACGCTCAATATCAATAACAGAGGTTGAAGACCCAGGCCAGCGAAACTTAACCTGATTAAGCTCAATGATCGGCATGTTGTGTGACTCCTTGAGCTACCACAACAGGTGCGAATATCGACCTGTTGTGGCAGTTAATCTTTAAAAATTGATGATGGATTGCTGTGCAGTTAACTCGGCAGCGAACTGACGTTTGTCTGTCATGATCTGTGCATCAATTTCTTCTGTTAAGGGGAATAATGTGAAAACCTGTACATCGATGCTTTTTAGTGCAGAGGGATTATTGCAGGCGAATTGATAGCTGACGGTTATGTCTGAATGGCTATCGTGATCTTCAGTGTGTTCCGTTAACGCTGATTCTATTTCTACCGATGTTTGGGCACATTGAGCGTTAGGGGGAAAGCTAAAAAGCATGGGGCCTTGTCTTAAGGTAATAAGCGCTTTATCAGCCATTTTCTTTTCTTCTAGGGTGTTTGGGGTGTGCTCAAAGCCGATAAGGTTAGCGGCAGGTGATTCAAGCATGAGTTGGACGTTGTTATCCTCCTGCACAATACTTAGCGTGGCGTGCCCATGATTGTGAGCGCCATGTTCACGGTGCTCGTGATGATCCTCGTGGTCAGATGCATAGAGTGAGGGTGCCGATATTAAGCTAACCAACATAAAAAAGGCGAAAGGTGTCTGTATAGACGATACGTGCTTCATGAAATTATTCCTGGTGATGACGATGTTGTTGTGTAATCTTCAACGTTAAATGACAGCATCAGACAAACGCCGCTCTAGGCACTAAACCTAATTTGAAGCGTTATTGATCTGAAATTAGTGACTTAAACCAGGGGAGGGGCGCGGCTCGAATAGTCAGGCCATAGCGCGATGGGGTACGCAGGGGTTGGCCGTGATGTTTCGAAAACAGCGCAGTTTATTGCGGTGTTTACTAATGTTGCGTCACTGATCGTGACTGGCGGGGTATTACCAGAAATACAAATGCTACAGTGCTCGCCATGATCTAAGGCGAGCGCTGCTTCGATATTATGGCTTAAACCAATACCTACACATATTAATACTAATGTGAGGGTAAGGGCGTTTTGCCACTGTCGCATTTGTTTCAGCATCAAAAAGCCTTAGAGGCAAACCCTGTTACTTCATCAATGCCAATCTCACGACCAATGGCCGTTAGCGGATGAACAACAACTAGCCCTCTTACAGACTTTTTCAGCTTGCCCATGTCGGCTTGCTCCGCTTTTGTGAGAGGGCGGCTAAACGCCATCGCCTTGATTTTGGCACTTTTTCCGCTTATTTCGTTGGCCTGAGCGCCTTTCATTGATTCGATTTGTTTGGTGAGTGCTGCGATTTCTTGACGACTTTGAGCAATGATCTCTTGATCGAAACGTTTTTCAGCGGCAACAAACTTACGACGAGTTTTGTCTAGTTTAATATTAAGTTGCTGTAGTTCTTGCTTTAAATTCATGTTGTTACCTTAAAGTGTTCAATTCTGAGCTGTCAATATGGTTTCATTATACAATAACTTGCTATTAATAAGTGGGTTGTCTGAGGTAATGTTTTCGATCTGATATCAAATCGCCTCAGCCGCGAACCGAAACTCATTAGCGCGTTTTAATAGAGAAAAGATCGTTGTAAACCTGCTAAAATAGAAACCATTAACTCGGCAGTTAGTCATTGGGACACGACTGCACACTGTATCAGGGCTTATTTGTGACCAATAACGATATTTTGCGTCGTCTACGTTTTACCTTAGACCTTAATGAACCAAAAATAGTGGCTATATTTGCCTTGGCCGACCATAAGGTCACAGGAAACCAAGTCACACGATGGTTAAAAAAAGAAGATGATCCAGCTTACGTAGAGTGCACTGATGTCGAGTTTGCGACGTTTCTAAATGGTTTGATTACTGATAAGCGGGGTAAGAAAGAAGGGCCAGCACCGGTACCTGAGAAACGTTTAAACAACAACATTATCTTCAGAAAATTAAAGATAGCACTCAACCTTCAAAGTGATGACGTATTGGCCATTATGGATTTAGCTGACTTGAGGATGAGTAAGCATGAACTGAGTGCATTCTTCCGTAAGCCGGGTCATCAGCATTATCGCGACTGTCTCGATCAGGTAATGCGTAACTTCTTGATGGGCTTGCAGCTCAAGTTTCGTCCTGATTCAGGTTCGAAGTAATCGTGTTTACAATGTAGGTCGGGTTTTAACCCGACGCTGAGGTGATTACCAGTGCTGCCGGTTTGCCATTTAATCCGTAAAGCTATAAGCATTTGACGGCTAAAGGTTTACTCTACCTCTTTAAATTCAAGCCGCTCCAACTCTGATACCGCGACTTGCTGCCCTGTAATACTCGTAAACGTTCTACCTCTTAGGTCCTTTTTATATGCCTGATAGTGATCAATACCACCCGTTTGCGGGTTGACGATCTTAATATCGTACAACCGGTGGTCATCTCGCCAGTCTAAAAAAAGCATCACCGTACCCGTCAGCAACGTAAGCGATAACACACCGATTGCGATAAATTTTATGTTCGCCTGAGATTCACTTTCTGACTCGGGTTGGATGGTGATGGTATGCGTTGTTTTGCTGCCGATTGATTGTTGATCTAATGATTTTTTGTACCTGATAAACACCACTGCACCAACAATGATTAAAACGGTAATAAGTATTTTTGTTAGCATGAGGCAATGACCTCTAGGGCTTCTTTATGCGGATCTGCTTGGCCGTCTAGCCAATGAATAGTCGTGCCCTTGCGTTCCATACGACGAAACCACTTTTCTTGCTGTTTAGAAAACGTGTGGATGGCTGAGTTGAGTTTTTGAAACATATCGTTCTTGTTTAATTCGCCTTTAAGATAAGATGCGACAAAACGATACTCTAAGCCGTAAAAATGTAGTGACTCCCAACTGACGCCTTCTTTGTGAAGACGTTCGACTTCTTCAATCAAACCATTATCCATTCGTTGCTTGAGGCGCTTAGTGATACGCTGTTTTAAAACAGCGCGATCCCACTTAATACCAAAAATAAGTGGGTTTATAGTGGGTAAATCAACGGAAGGTTTTTGAGATCTGGTCTCAGCTTCTGCTATTTCTAGCGCCCTCACCAAGCGCTCACGGTCTAATATATCGGTGGTATTATGGAGGTTAGGGTTGAGTGTTTTTAAGCGATTAATTAACGCTTCATCACTCTGAGAGGCAAGCGTTTCTCTTAACGCGGTATTAATAGGCACTTCAGTAAACTGATACTGGCATAACACCGACTCTAAATACAGTCCAGTACCGCCGACTAAAAATGGTAGATGATGCTTTTTTTGAATGACTGAAAATGCATCACAGAATCGTTTCTGAAATTCAAAAACATTAAACTCATAGCCAGGGTCAACAATATCGATTAAATGATAAGGCGTGGCCCCATATTCGTCTAAGTCTTTACCGCTACCAATATCCATTCCTCTGTATACTTGTCGAGAATCGGCTGAAATAATCTCACCTTTAAACTGCTTCGCGAGCTTCACGCCGAGTGACGTTTTACCGGATGCGGTGGGGCCGAGAACAACGATTAGATTGAATGGATGCTGAGAGATGGTGCTCACCTGTGTGTTCATGTTTTGATATAGTTTATATGAACGATAGTTTAACGCGTTCCGCTTTGGGTTGTCTTGGGTATTTATGCCAATTAATAAGGGGGAACGTGATATTATTTGCAATTATAATGATGAGAACTCATACCTAAGGTGGAGCGCCCAGAAATGAAAATCGCGACTAAAGCTGCACTATTCTCAGCTGTTGTCTTTCCTGGAGCGGGTTATTTTGTGGTTAAAAGAAGGGGACGTGGTGTTGTGGTATTAACGATCAGCATCGTTGGCCTCGCGATGCTGATGGTTGAGGCTTATATTAAAGCTCAAATTATTGCAGAGAAAATCGTTCGCGGAGTGATCCCTGTTGATATTCAGGTGATTAGAGATCAGCTCGTCTTAGCAAAAGGGGTTCTAAGCCCTGAAACCGCAATGGGTATTTCTTTAACCATTGGTGCTGTCTGGATATTTAGCATTGTTGATGGGTATAGGATAGGTCGTGCCCCATAGGTAGGGGATGTGGGTAATGAAGACAGGTACTGATAGTCAATCGAGTGGCCCGATGATGCAGTGAATGCAGGATATTATTAATATTTACCAACCTTTATGTGATATTTCTATTGCTTTTGAAATGCGTTGATACAAATGTGCATTATCATGAGATATCATAGCGGCCGTAAATCATTATCATCACCCTGAATTGTGCATTTATTGATCTATCTTTAATAATATAATCATAGCGGGTGAGATTTAGACTCATTCAAACGTCAGAAGCATTTAACGGGTTTGATTTGCGTTCGTTTAATTAAGCTTCTATTTTAATAGGAAAAAAATAATGGAATATTTCTTAGGTGCGTTCAAAAAATATGCAGACTTTTCTGGTCGAGCGCGGCGTAAAGAGTACTGGATGTACTTCCTGTTCTATATGATATTTTATATTGGTTTAGCCATTATAGATGGTGTAGTAGGAACGATGCTTCTTGCGTTTATTTTCTCATTAGTCATGCTGATCCCAAGCATTAGTATTGCGACTAGACGCCTTCATGATACTGGCCGATCAGGCTGGTGGCAGTTAATTGCGCTTATTCCGATAGTGGGCGCCATCGTATTGATAATATTTTTAGTACAAGACAGCCATGGTGAAAATTCTTACGGACCCAACCCTAAGCAAGCGTAGCACTATTGCACTAGGTAACGAGCAGTTTTGCTTTAGATATCATTTTTAAAAATTAAGCTTATGGAGAAATAGGCTATGAAGGGTAAGATTCTTGAGTTTAACGAAGAAAGCCGAAAGGGTGTTATTTCTGGTGATGATGGAAAACGTTATGCGTTAGATATCAGCGAGTGGAAAGGGGCGACTATCCCTAGAGCCGGAAACAAAATTGATTTTTCTGCTAATGGTGAAAATGCTGAAGCGGTATACGCTGATGCTAATATGACAAATGGTGCTTCTAAAAAGATTGCAGCAGCCTTGTTTGCATTTTTTCTGGGTGGATTTGGCGCACATAAATTTTATTTAGGCTATAACAAGCAAGGCGTGATAATGCTTGTTACATTTATATTGGGCTTTATATTGCTCGGTATACCGTCAATGATTATCGGCATCATTGCGTTCATTGAGTTTATTCTCTATCTCGTAAAATCAGATGAAGATTTCGAGCAAACCTATGTTGTAGGCAACAAACCCTGGTTTTAAGTTTGCGGTAATGGGTGCAGAATAATATTTTATGCCATGTAAGGGCAGGCCTGTATGCCTGCCCTTTTCTTTTTAAGAAACCAGAGACAGTGGGGGGCAGTATGGATGCGCCATTTTGGCATGAGAAATGGGATCGAGGGGAGATTGCGTTTCATGAGGGACAAGCCAATTGTTTGCTTGTTAAGCACTTTGGCGCGTTGACGTTAGCGCAAGGTAGTCGAGTGTTTGTACCGTTATGTGGTAAGACTAGAGACATCGCATGGCTTTTAACGCAAGGTTATGAGGTCGTAGGTGCTGAGTTGAGTGAACTAGCGGTTAAAGCGCTTTTTGAAGACCTAGGTGTTGCCCCTGACATATCTCAAATAGGCGAGTTAACGCATTACTGTAGTGATAATATCGATATTTTCGTAGGCGACATTTTTTTACTATCAGCCGAAACACTTAAGCCGGTGGATGCCATTTATGACCGGGCGGCTTTGGTGGCATTACCCGAAGCGATGCGGCAGCAATACGCCTCGCACCTTATCGAAATAACGTCTAAGGCGCCTCAATTGGTGATTACTTTTGAGTATGACCAACCGCTATTGCCAGGGCCTCCTTTTTCGGTGAGCACCGAAGAAGTGAAGCAGCATTACTCGGCTACTTATGTGGCGAGCTTGCTAGAGAGCAAAAATGTACCGGGTGGGCTCAAGCGAAAAGTGGCTGCGACTGAGTCTGTTTGGTTGTTGCGGTAGCTAGAGGGGGGATTCGCCACCTGTTTGCGGTGGCGACTGTGTTGCTACTAACTCTTTAGGTTACGGATTACATCCGCGTATTGCTCATCAAACTCTCTGAATTGGGTATCGTTATGGTCACAGCAACGAATACTTCCACTTTCAATATCATAAATCCATCCATGAATGTGAGCTTTACCTGTGGCTAGTTTTGCTGCAACAGCAGGGTGAGTTCGGATGTGTTGAACCTGCTGAAGCACATTTTCTTCAATGGCTTCGTTTAGGTGTTCAGGCCCTACGCATTGGTCATATGGAATGTCATTACGTTCACGTACGATCTCCATGGCGGATCGGCAGTGACCAAGCCATTCTTTAACGTGGGGCAGGCCGGTTAGTGCATTCAAGTCTAGTGCGCCTTTGATGGCGCCACAGTCGGTATGGCCGCAGATAATAATATGTCGAACGCCTAATAGCGCCACTGCGTATTCAATCGATGCGGTCATGCCTCCGGTTTCGTTACTGTGCGGCGGGATGATATTGCCAGCATTGCGGCAAATAAATAAATCGCCCGGGTCAGAGCCCGTGAGCAGGTTAGGGTCTATGCGAGAATCGGAGCAGGTTATAAACAAAACATCGGGGTTTTGTCCTCCCGCTAAAGTTCCAAATAGGTCTTTACATGTTGGGTATATGTTTTGACGGAAGTTAAGTACGCCATTTACTATCTTTTCCACTGTCTTGCTCCCTAAAACAAATATTCAATTCAGCATTGTGTTTTATTACACCCATATACTTGCAGATGAACTGTGCAAGTATATGGGTGTATTGCGCTGGTGTTAACTAATTTCAACTAATACTTCACCGGGCGTTACTCGATCGCCCTTTTTAACATGAATAGCATCGACAGTACCGGCTATATTGGCATGTATTTCGGTTTCCATTTTCATCGCTTCAGCGATTAAAATAGCTTGTCCTGCCTCAACACTATCGCCTTCTTTAACTAATACTTCCACAATATTACCTGGCATCGTGGTGCTGACATGTCCGGGCTCACTGGCGTGTTTTCGACCACTATCTCCCGCTGATACGAATTCATTTAACGGCTCAAATATCACCTCTTCTGGCATGCCATCCATAGACAAATAAAGCTTTCGCTTACCCGCACCATGATCACCGATACCGGTTATTGCAATATCATACAGCTCGCCATGCACATCAATTTTAAATTCAGAGGCGCGCGCTTGAGTGAGCTTTGTAGCGTTGTCGCTTTCTAGCGGTTGTAGCGCTTCTGGTTTTAGGGTGCCATCTGCTCGCTGCTGTAAAAACTCCCGCCCTAGGTCGGGAAACATCGCGTAGGTGAGAATGTCTTCTTCTGACTTTGCAAGCTTTCCAATGTCGGCTTGCAGGCTGCTTAGCTCGGGCTTTAGTTGATCTGCTGGCCGCCCTGTATCAACCTCTTCGTTGCCTATCGCGCTTTTTAATAGTTGTTCATCTACTTTGGCTGGGGCTGCACCATAACCGCCTTGTAGGTAGCGTTTAACTTCGTTGGTGATAGTTTTATAACGCTGTCCCGCGAGTACGTTATACACTGCTTGTGTGCCCACAATCTGTGAGGTTGGTGTTACTAGGGGAGGGTAGCCAAGATCTTTACGTACACGAGGGATCTCATCAAATACTTCTTGTATTCTATCGAGTGCATTCTGCTCTTTCAGTTGATTCGCCAAGTTAGACATCATGCCGCCTGGCACTTGGTTGATCTGTACTGATACATCTTCGCGGGTAAATTCACTTTCAAACTGATGGTACTTTTTGCGCACTTCTCGAAAGTAGTCAGCGACTTCGCTTAGCTTTTCGAGGTCTAACCCTGTGTCGTATGGGGTGTCTTTTAGAGCCGCTACTTGCGTTTCGGTTGCAGGGTGACTGGTGCCGTTTGCGAATGAAGAAATAGCGGTATCAATCCGACTTGCACCGGCTTCTATCGCTTTAAGCTGGCATAAAGGCGCGAGGCCTGCTGTGGAGTGGCTGTGAACAACGATAGGTAAATCTATTTTTGCGTTTAGCGCTTTTACTAGATCATAGGTCGCGTAAGGGGTTAAAAGCCCTGCCATGTCTTTTATCGCAATAGAGTCAGCCCCCATATTTTGCATGGCGAGCGCTTGCGCTACAAATAATTCAGACGTATGCACTGGGCTTGTGGTGTAGCAGATGGTCCCTTGAGCATGCTTGCCTGCCTTTTTGACGGCTCTCATTGCGACTTCAAGGTTTCGCACGTCATTTAACGCATCGAATACGCGGAAGACATCGATCCCATTTTTAGCCGCCTTTGCGACAAACGCTTCAACAACGTCGTCGGCATAATGACGATAACCGAGTAAATTCTGGCCTCTAAGTAGCATTTGTAGGCGGGTATTCGGTAGTGCTGCACGCAATTTTCGCAGACGTTCCCATGGGTCCTCTTTAAGGAATCGAACACACGCATCAAAGGTTGCCCCGCCCCAGACTTCTAGAGACCAGTAGCCTATTTGATCGAGTGTTTCGCATATCGGCAGCATGTCTTCGGTACGCATGCGGGTTGCGATTAATGATTGATGAGCATCTCGCAGAGTGACATCGGTTACTTCAACTTTCTGAGCATTGGTCATTGTTTGTTTCTCCTACACAGCAGTTGCTGCAAGTAGTGGCAATCGGTTAAATCGAGTTCTACCAGCCTGCGTGAGCCGCAATCGCCGCGGCTAATGCTAGCGCTATTTCGCTCGGGTGCCGTTTATCTGAGTAGTTCAATAGTTCTGGATGATTTGGCACAAAGCTAGTGTTAAAGTTGGGTTGCTGGAAGTCTGGGTGTTTTAGAATCTGGCGGTAGTAGCTTGCGGTGGTTTTAACCCCATGCAAACGCATATCATCCAGTGCCCGCTCACCTCGTGCGACGACTTCTTCCCAAGTGAGTGCCCAGACCACAAGTTTGAGGCACATGGAGTCGTAATAGGGGGGGATTTCATATCCTGTATAAATAGCGGTATCGACGCGCACACCTGGCCCACCGGGTGCATAATAATGAGAAATGCGGCCAAAGCTTGGTAGAAAATCATTCTTTGGGTCTTCGGCGTTAATACGAAATTGCAGTGCATAGCCTCGGTAAGCAATGTCTTCTTGGCGATAGCTCAGCGTTAAACCTGAGGCAATGCGTAATTGCTCGCGTACAATATCGACACCTGTGATTTGTTCAGTAATTGTGTGCTCGACCTGAACCCGAGTGTTCATCTCCATGAAGTAGACTTCGTTGCCGGTTAGCAAAAATTCAACCGTGCCTGCATTTTCATAATTAACCGCGGCGGCAGCTTTAACGGCCAATCCGCCAATATATAAACGCTGTTCTGGAGTGAGTTGTGGGCTAGGGGCTATCTCAATCAGTTTTTGGTTGCGGCGTTGAATTGAACAGTCACGTTCGTATAGATGTACAACGTTGCCGTGACTGTCTGCCAATATTTGAACTTCAATATGTTTAGGGTCAACGATGCACTTTTCCATAAATACTTCAGCAGAGCCAAACGCTTTAGTGGCTTCTGAAATAACGCGTGGATATTGCTGCGTTAATTCTTCTGCTGTGTCGCATCGACGAATACCTCGACCACCGCCGCCAGAGGTTGCTTTGACCATGACCGGATAGCCAATCTGCTCTGCTAGCGTTAATGCTTCTTCAATACCCGATAAGTTCCCGTCTGAACCCGGCGTGATCGGAACGCCTGCCGCGCGCATTGAGTCGCGAGCCTGAGTTTTATCCCCCATTTTATGAATAACGTCTGAACTTGGGCCTACAAAAACCAGGTTATTTTGTTCGCATAGTCTAGCGAACTCAGGGTTTTCAGAGAGGAAACCATAACCAGGGTGAATGGCATCGCAACCTGTTTCTAACGCTAGGTTCACAATGCGTAAAGGGTCAAGGTAGCCTGCTAAAGGGTCTTCGCCTAATGAATAGGCTTCGTCGGCGCGTTTTACATGTAGCGCATAACGATCGGGCTCGGTATAAATTGCCATTGAGCGTATTCCCATCTCTGCGCAGGCACGGATGATACGTACAGCAATTTCGCCTCGGTTAGCAATAAGTACTTTTTTTAACATTTAATCCTCCTCGGCCCTGCGACTAATTGCCTGTAGGGTTTAGGTGTATCCTAGTTGCTGATACTGATAAGTAAAAATTGATTTTTTTTAGTTTATCTATAAGGTATTACTTATATGTAGGTCAATATAGGCTCAACGTCATGCCATTATCTAATAAGCAAATGATCAGTCGCCTCACTTTTCGTCAGTTGCAGGTGTTTAATGCGGTATTTGAACTGAAGAGTTACAGCAAGGCGGGTGAGAGGTTAGGGCTAACCCAGCCAGCCGTGAGTAGCCAGATACGGCAATTAGAACACGCACTTGATCAACCTCTTTTTGAATATATTGGCAGGCGGTTATTTTGTACGGCCGCGGGAGAGCGACTCGCGCTGAGTGTTGAGAAAATATTTCTTGAGTTGAGGGTAATACATACCGATTTAGCGGCATTAGGCGGCAAGGTTGCGGGTGAGCTAAGGCTGGTTGCGGTTAACACGGCTCAGTATGTTGTACCTTATTTGCTGCGAGCGTTTCTCGATTTGCATCCTCAAATTAATGTGAGCGTAAAGGTTGTTAATCGTGCGACGGCCCTGCAGCGACTGCATGAGAATAGTGATGATCTCGTTGTTATGGGCATGGTGCCGACTGATAAATCACTCAATGCGCTGCCGTTTTTAGATAATGAGCTAGTACCTGTAGTGCCTGAAGGGCACCCATTACTTAAAAAAGACAGTGTTACTGCTCAAGCGTTTCTTGATAGTCGGTTATTAATGCGCGAATCCGGTTCTGGTAGTCGACTTGCGCTAGAATTGCATTGCCATCTAAAACGACTGCGTGTACAACCGGGTATTGAGCTAGGGTCAAATGATGCTGTAAAGCATGCTGTTATGGCGGGGTTAGGTGTTGCTGTATTGCCTTTACTCAGTATTTTGCCTGAACTGGAATTAGGTAAATTAAAGGTCGTAAATATTGCGGGGTTTCCGTTGCGGCGGAGTTGGAGTGTGGTGTATCCACAAGCAAAGCACCCAACACCTGTAATGCGGGCTTTTCTTGACTATGTTCAACAGAGTATAAAACAGTTTGATCAAATGTTTATGAGTTTAAAATCAATTAATTAAGGGGGCTTTAGTGCAGCAATACAATAAGGTAAGTGCGTTTATATTGGGGATGTTTATTTTTATGGGGCTGGCGTCACTAGGTTACCTGCTAGGGAGTGCCGCAATAGAATATAAACAGTTTGACCGAAGTGTGACGGTAAAAGGTTTATCTGAGCGAGAGTTTAAGGCAGATATTGTGATCTGGCCGATTCAGTTTACGGCTGCAGGGAATGACTTAGAATCGTTATATGTTTCTATAGAAGATAGCACCTTAAAAATTAAGGATTTTCTTGGCAGCAGTGGCATAAATATAGAAGAAATCACATTTTCATCTCCGTCCATTACGGATAAATCTGCGCAGCAATATGGTGGCAATGCGAGACCTGAATTTCGCTACTCTGCCATTCAAACAGTTACGGTATATTCTGAAAATATTGAAACCGTTATCAAGGTTATGGGGTCGTTATCTACATTAGGCAAGCAAGGTATCGTGTTTAGTGGGGGGAATTATCAATCACAAACAGAGTATCTGTTCACGCGTTTGAATGAAGTTAAGCCAGAAATGATTGAAGAAGCGACCCGAAAGGCGAGAGAAGTGGCGACGAAGTTTGCGTCAGACTCCGATAGTAAGCTCGGCAAAATTAAAAAGGCGTCACAGGGGCAGTTTAGTATCAATGCGAGAGATAAAAATAACCCGCATATTAAAAAGCTGAGAGTGGTCTCAACCGTCGAATACTACTTATCTGATTAATTATAAGTTCTGGGTTTAATAGTAAAGGGAGGGATGATCTCCCCTTTACTATTAAACAGTGCTATAACGAAGCGGCAATAGCCCTAAAGAATTCAACAGTTTCAGTGGTTGATTCGAAGTTATTATCCATGAAGTTGATGTTGGCGGAGTTTTTAACAATCACCACGCCTAATTTTTGATTCACATAGATATACTGGCCATAAATCCCCAATGCCATGAACTCCTGGTCGGCATTTTCTGGAATCCACCATTGATAGCCATACCCTAAATCCATTTCTGAGCTATCTCGTTTACCTGGTATCAAATGCGGAGCATCGGGTGTAGTTGATTCTGTAACCCAGTTCGCAGGAATTATTTGTTTACCGTTCCATTGGCCATTATCAAGATATAGCTTGCCAAATCGTGCGTAATCTCGCGTTCTTAAATTTAGCCCACCTAATACCATCGGTTGATTTTGTGAGTCTATGATGTATTGCGCACTGGCTTCGGTGCCAATCTTGGACCATAACTTATCATTGAAGTAGTCAGCAATTTCACGGCCTGTAGCGCTGCGTAGTACCATGCCTAAAACATGTGTGTCTATGCTGACATAGTGGAGGTAAACGCCTTGCTCTCGTTCTTTCTCAAGAGAGGCTGCGAACTCGTCAAGTGATCCGCCTAGCGCCATGGTTCTTCCAAAGCGATTAATGTCAGAATTAAATCGACCGTAATCCTCATCAAACCGTACGCCGCTAGACATTTGTAGAACATTTTTAATTGACACACCATCATAGCCAGTGCCTTTTAACTCGGGTACATACTGGGTAACAGGGTCTTGCAGGTTGGTAATATGACCTTCAGCAACAGCAACGCCAAAAATGGCTGATAGAAATGACTTAGCGGTAGACCATGAGATTCTTTGGTCATTCTCGGTTGTGCCAAGGTAGTAGTTCTCAAATGTGATGTCATTGTTTTTTAGCACGAGTAGGGCTGTGGTATTAGTGTTATTTAAAAATGTCTTGGCGTCTCTATTCTCACCCTTGTAAGGGTATTGTGTTGGAAGCGGTTGAGGGGCATGACCGAATGTGTGAAGGGGGGCGGTTTTTTCAATTTCGACAGTTTCAAATATAGAACTCATGTTTGAAAAGTTATCGACTATCACGTCTTCGTTGAAGAGCGTTAGGGTGTGATAGACTTTTTTGACGGTGGATAAATTGAGCGCGATTAACAGCGCAAGTACTGCTGCTACAATTGCGAGCGTGGAAAGTGCTATTTTTTTTGTCATTAAGTTGAGCCTTTGTATGTTGGGGCTCCTTTTAGTTGGGAGCCTATCTAAGTCTATATTTATATTATAGTTATTGATCATTAAATTTTGGTCGAGATGATATCATCGCGCTTTGACAATGAATATAATCACCTTCTTTGATGCTAAGGGTTATAAGTAGTAATGGGATGCCATAGCCAATTTGAACATAAATTTCACGTCTAAATTTCCACTGAGTTGAGAAGAACATGAGAATACTACAAGTCGGGCTCAAGCAGGCGGCTACCATATTGTTGGTGCTTTTGTTGCCGGCTATTTTTATTGAAGGCTTAGATCATTTTAATTTATTTGATGCTCGCTATCATCGCGGTGCGATAGTAGGGGGAGAGTGGTGGCGACTGCTAACGGGTCATCTCGATCATATAGGTTGGGTTCACCTGTTAATGAACGGCCTTTGCCTCGCGTTGCTATTGGCTTTATTTAGGCCTCTGGGTCGACCTGTTCGGACACTTTTTTTATGGTTACTCGCTTCGCTTTTGATTAGTTTGATGATGTGGTTTTTAAGTCCGGGTATCAGTTGGTATGTGGGGCTTTCGGCTAGTTTATATGCGCTCGTGGTTTATGCTCTGGCAACGGATACTAGTTATCCCGTTATTTTTCGTATTGTTGCGCTAGGTTTAACCGCGTTTAAAGTAGGTGTAGAGCAGGTGAACGGGGATGCTTCTTTTATGTCTGACTTTATTTCAGGGCCTGTGGCGGTTGATTCCCATCTTTATGGCGTGATTGCGGGTGTTGTTTTGATTTTAATAATGAGATTTAGAGTATTTAGATAGGTAGGGATTTAATTGGCTTTTAAGGTTGGTAATAAGGGTACAGCAGACGCTGCCCCCTTATTTGCTAACCGTATGTTACTTCGTTGTAGTCGCTTCAATTACAGCGTGAACTCTACGGTTCTGCTTGCGGCCTTCAGCAGTGCTGTTGTCAGCTATTGGCTTTTCTTCACCGTAACCGATTGCAGAAACTCTTGAGCTTTCTATGCCGTAGTCTTCTACTAAGATTTTAGCAATAGATTTAGCACGCTTTTCAGAAAGGTACTGATTGTATTTAGCGTCACCTGAACTATCCGTGTGGCCTTCGATAGTTACTTTGGTCGCAGGGTATGACTTCATAAATACAGAAAGCTCATCAATCTCAGACTTCGCGTTACTAGGCACGATTGATGAATTATTAGGGAAGTTTACGTTTAGTGTTTGGGTAACGGTAGTTGTGATGGCTAATGCACACCCTTTGCTATCAACTTTTGCTTCTGCTGGTGTGTTAGGGCACTGATCGGCACCATCTACAACACCATCACCATCAGCGTCTAGTTCACAGCCTTTGGCATCTACAGTTCTTCCTGCTGGTGTGTTAGGGCAGTTATCTAAGCTATCTTCTATGCCGTCTTTATCACCATCTCTTGGTGCTACAACAATCGCACAGCCTACGCTATCAACGTCTGTACCTGCAGCCGTGTTAGGGCATTGGTCTTTGCTGTCTAATACGCCATCGCCATCTGTATCATAATCAACGTCTTCAGCTTCGCTCGATGAGCTGCCGCCAAATAGATACACTAAACCGAAGTTAATAAGTGCGTCTTTGTTATTTGAATCATTACCGTAAAACATGCGAGCTTCTGCACGCAACGATAGGTTTTCAGTTATATGACGTTTAAAACCTGCGCCTGCGTTATAGCTGGTTTCATCATCATTCTCAGAGCCTGGCATATCCATGTCCATGTTACCAATACCTGCTAGGACATAGGGCTGAACGGTGTCGTCATCGTTCAAGTGGTAGATAGCATCAACATGGTAAAGGGTGCCATCAATGTCTTGGCCTGTGGTATTAGACTCTGTTTTTAGAATACCGTAAGAGGCTTCAGTAGAAAATCGGTTGTTAAATTGATAACCCGCTGCAAACGATGCGGTAGGGGCGTTGTCTGTATTGCGGTTATCATCAAGTAGAAAGTAACCTATTGACGGAAATATATAGAAGCCGCTATCAAGCTCGTCTGCGTTTACTGAAGGTACTGTGGCAGCTAACAAGGCGATGCCAGAAAGAAGTTTTTTCATCGGTTAGTCTCTTTTTTATGTGGATGTATTTTTATCTTAATGCTTGCTCCATTGTAGTACACACAAGTATATACTGCAGAGTATTACTGCATAATATTGTAGCAAACTAATATAATGAATAAACCCATTAACTTGAAACATTGCTAGGTTAGTAGTAATGCCAGTTTTTTGATTACTGTTGACGGGATTGCATCTCTTTTATTAACGTTTCGCCGTCACGGCGCCCTAGGTCAAACGTCGCTTGAACGCCTTGAGGGTTGGTGTAATCCCAACTGCTCACGGGTGGCTTTTGAGAAGGCGATAAGTAGTACCTTCCTGCAACAGGAGGTATGTTTCGATAAGGTCGAGTGAGCAATACTAACGTGTCGCCGCTGTTTTCAGCTACACCATGAACTGGCGCGTTATCAAATAATCCACCATCAAGGACGGGTCTGTTATCTCGATACATAATAGGTGTCATTGGAGGGGTGCATGACGAAGAGAGGATTAGGTCAGTAAGCTCTTCAGGTGAGTGGCAATCAGCGGCATTGATAAACTCTGATTTAAACCCTAGTTTTCGACCATATGTAGGGTGAACAGGCTCTTTCAGTTTCTTTTCTAGTTGGTAGGCCATAAGCCCTATGGCTACTGCGCTTTTAGGGCCTAACCAGCGGGGTATTCTAGCCACTTGAATCGCATTAGAAGGGCCTTTTTTAAGCTGCTCAAATGCGTCAAGATGCATAATTTCTAGCACCATCTCACGGTATAGTCGCTCATGCGGAAAAACAGGATCTGCGTTAAATAAATTACCCATGTAACGGTTTTTAGTATTACGGGAGGTGGTAGCCTTTACGATTCTTAAGCATTCATGAGATTGCCCTGCTAAAATACCGCAAGAAATTGCTGAGCCTGCACTAACAGAGACAAATTGTTTAGGGTTCAAGTTTAGCGGTTCTGCTATAACGTCCCATAAGCCAGCCTGCCAAAAACAGCGATTTCCGCCGCCAGCGAATACTACATTTTCAATATTGGATAGATTATTTTTCATGATGATGGGTTCACGCATATTAAATGTTAGGGTCTTGCTTCGGGCTTCGACAGTGACTGATAGAGTACCGGCACTACAAACAGCGTCAACAGTGTAGAGACGATTAGCCCGCCAATGATAGCCCACCCCATAGGAGACCACATAGAGGAGCCGCTCAATGTTAAGGGAAGTAAGCCGCCAATAGTGGTCATGGTAGTCAGTAAAATCGGAAGAAGGCGAGTTTTACCGGATTCAATAATGGCATTGGCAATATCTTGCTTACTTTCTATTTCTGCTTTAGCTGAGCCTCTGATTTGGTTTGCGTAATCGACCAGTATGATGGAGTTGTTAACCACGATACCGACTAACGAGGTTAGCCCTATAAATGCGGTGAATGAAAAGGTGTAGCCGGTCATCCATAACCCTAATATTGCGCCGGTTATCGCAAAGGGTATTGCTGCAAATATAATAAGTGGTTGAACAAAAGATCTAAACTGTAGAACAAGTACAGCAAAGATGCCGAGTAGGGCAATAATGAGTGCCTGAAGCATGCCTCCAAAAGACTCTTTACGGTTTTCTTGCTCGCCACCGATGACGTAGTGGATCCCTTCTGGCCAGCTATATTGGTCGAGTTTGTCGATAATCGCGTTGGTGACGGCTTCAGTTTGGTAGCCGGTATCTACATCGGCTGTGACGCGTGCCATGCGCTCTAGATTGTGATGCTGGAATCGAGGAATAATGCTTTCCATTTCAACATCAACTAGATGCCCAAGCATGATCATGCCGCCTGTGGGGGATTTAAGATTAACATCTCTCAGCGCATCGAAGTGAGGCGATTTTGCCCCTGCGCTGCGAATGACAATGTCATAGTCTTCACCTTGTTCATCACGGTAAGAGCCGACCGTTTGACCTACTAAAGCGGTGCGAATGGCTTGATCAATGGTATGGATAGGTATCTGTAAGCGCGCCGCTTTATCTCGGTTGATGTTGATACGAATATCCACTTTATGGCGTGCCACGGGGTTATCTACATTAACGGTCCCTTTTGTTTCTTTAACAAGGCTCTCAATGTCAACAGCGACTGTTCGCAGTGCGTCAAGGTCGTCACCCATGATTCGAACTGCTATGGGGGCAACATAGGGAGGCCCTTGCATGAACTCCTGCACAGTGACTCTAGCAGCAGGTAAGCTCTTAAATTCATCGCGCAAAATTGAAACAAAGGCTTCGACGTCTTGGTAAATGCCGGTATCTTCTAGCTGCACATATACTTGAGCGTAGTTCGGGACTTCTCGCTTAGGGGTGATGTTGTAATAGACCCGCGGATTACCTTTACCTATATTCGTGGTCACGCTAGTGACTTCAGGGTGTTTGGCAATAATATTTTCTACTTTAACGGCTAGCGCATAGGTTTTATCAAAGCTTGAACCTTCAGCAGTTTCAATATTAACCAAAATTTGTGCTTTTTCAGCTTTTGGAAACAAGCTGACCCCGACACTTTTAAATAGGGTTAGGGTTGAAACTAACACCGCAACCGAGATGATCATAATGACCCAAGGCCGTTTCAGCGTAAACGAGAGCATCCGATGATAGGGACCTTGAGCAAATCGGTTAATTTGTTTTAATGCCCATGGTGCGTCTTTATCAGGAGTATCATTACAGAGGTCGTGCTGTTTGGTTCTCGCTTTATTGGTGTTATTGCCTTGTTTAAGAAAGCGGCTAGCCATTAATGGGGTGAGCATCAGCGCGATGATTAAAGAGGCAATAAGTGTAATGACCACAGTAACCGGCATTGATCGTATAAAGGTGCCGGAATGGCTTGGCAGCAATAAGATGGGGAAAAACGCTAAAATAGTGGTTAAGGTGCCACTCACTACAGCCCAAGCAACCTGTGATGACCCTCTAACGGCACTGGTGAGTCGATCATGGCCTTCGCGCATAAACCGGCCTACATTTTCAGTCACCACAATGGCATTATCGACCAACAAGCCTAGCGCAATAACTAGACCGGCAATAGACATCTGCTGAATGCCGTACCCTGAAATATCGAGCCAACCAATACCAATGAGAATAGACATTGGAATAGCGAGCACCACCACAAACGATGCACGAAGGCCTAGCACTAATATGGTTGCGATCCCGACCAGAATAAGCCCTTGCAGCAGGTTATTAAAAAACTCACCTACTCGCTTATCAACACTGTGGCTTTGGCTCACTACGGTCTCAATGTTGATTGACTGATCGAGAGAAGGTTTAAAGCGTTCGATTTCTTCATTTAATGCGCTAGTGACATTAAAAATATTGCTGCCTTTTCGCTGAATGACGGTTACAAAAACAGAGCGAACGCCTTGATGTCGAGCGAGGTAACTCGGTAGGTCGTCGCCAAAGGATACATCCGCGATATCTTGAATGTAGACCACATGGTCACCACTAGAACGAACGATGGTGCGTTTAATATCATTAATACTGCTGAAGTCGCCGCTCGTTTGAACCGTGAATCGTCGCTGCCCCATATTGACGTGGCCACCAGGAATATTGGCTGCAGAGGCGCGTAGAGCTTGCTCTAACTCAGGTAAAGAGATGTCGAGAGCGGCTAGCCGAATAAGGTCAGCTTTTACTTGCACCTGTTGTTCAGGGAATGCTTTAACTTCAACGCGCTTTACACCGGTGACTCGCTCAAGTTTTTTTTCAAGACGCTCAGCTGTTAACTTTAAGTCGCCGTAACTAGCGCTAGGCGAACTGACGGCTAATTGCAAAATATTGATATCAGCGGGAGACACTTTATCGGTTTTTAGGCGACGAATATTGGTGGGTAATTCATCTCTAATGGTGGCTATTGCCGCCACAACATCATCATACTTTTCGTCGGGATCGCTACCGTATATAAACTCGGTTTGGATGATCGCTACACCGTCTTCAATTTCTGTACGAATGACGTGAAGGTCTTCTAGTTCGTTTATGGCGTCTTCTATCGGGTCGACAACGAGTTTTTCCATGTCGATAGGGTTGGTGCCGGGATAAACAACGCTCGTCATCGTCATTGGAAAGTCAAACTGAGGATCTTCAGAACGAGGCATATTAACGAGTGATGCGGTACCCAGTGCCACAAGAAGTAAAACAACCACTAGCGTGAACTGGTGGTTTTTAATAGCAAGAGATGGAATGTTCATGGCGTTGGCGCGATCTCTGGATTTAAAAAGAAATGATTAATAAATTAAGGGTGTGAATAGACAGAGACAGCAGCCCCTTCATGTAAGTAGGTTGCACCTGATGTAACGACAGACGCGCCTTCTAATAAACCTGACTTAACTGCAACAGACCCGCTTTCTAACCAAGCGATTTCGACATTGGTCTGTATCGCTTCAAGCGCCTCATTTAACACAAAGACCTGTGCGCTTGTGTTGCTGGCGCCAATAATGGCTTCTATAGGGAGAAGGGCTACCGCCTCTTGCTGTGAAGGCTCAATAATTAACCGGCTGATAAAACCAGAATGGAGGCGTAAATTTGTAGCATCTAAGGTAATTTCTATTTCAAATAAGTGGCTTCTGACGTCTGCGGCAGCGCCGACTTCGGATACTCGACCGCTCAACACTTTCCCGGGGTAAGCGTCTAGCCGAATGCTTGCTGAATCACCTTTGTTAATGCGTACAATGTCTTTGTCTGTAACATTGCTTCGAACAACCCAGCCCCCTTTGTTAAGTGACATTACAAACGCGGTTTCAAAAGGGGATATCATTTCGTTTGCTTCAACTTCGCGCTTTAATATACGGCCATCATCTGGTGCGACAATAACGGAGTGCTGTTTATTGAATGTTGAAATTCTTAAATCGGAGCGAGCAACCTCTAGGCGTGTTTCAGCGGACTGAAGTTGCTCCACTGGCACAACTCCTTTTTCATATAGTGCTTGATAGCGTGCGGCGTTCCGTTTTGCTTCATCATAGACTGATTGGGACTGAGCCACTTGAGCATCAATTTCTTCCTGATTAAGTTGGGCAAGAAGTTGTCCTTTTTGCACTCGATCGCCTTCGTCAACGAAAATAGTTGCTACAGGGCCCGCTGTTTTGAATGAAAGCTTTTGTTCAGACTTATTGGCTAATCGGCCGCTTACATCCACGCTTTTACCGCGCTTTAAGTAGTTGACTTGTGCCGTTTCTACTAGAAATGCCGAGGGCTTTTTAGTGTCGGCTAATGGCTCTGCTTGTGCGTGCGTTAGGGTGAAAAGAACAGAAAAAAACACGTAAAATGTGTTTCTAAAAAACATGACGAAACCCTCATTCAATACTTGCTATGTAGACAGTGTTAACATAATATTTCTTTAAAGTGATCAGTGTCAACAATGTTTTATGATTTACATCTTTTTAGCCACAGTATAAAACTATGTAAAATTACTCATATACGATAGCGTGCCGTTATCGCAAACTGCTGATTACACGATGAGAATATTAAAGGAACAAAATATTATGGGCGTTCAGGAACAGCCATATCACCATGGTAATCTTAAACAAGCGCTACTGGATACGGCGTTGGAGCACTTGACGCTACACGGGCCGGATAAGGTCAGTCTTCGAGCGCTTGCCCGTGATGTTGGGGTTTCTCAAACGGCACCGTATCGTCATTTTGAAGATAAAACAGCACTACTAGCAGCTTTGGCTACCGAAGGTTTTCGACGGCTTTATGATGCGTCAAACTCAGTGATTAAAGCAGACAGCACAGTGGCGAGTGCCCTGCAAATGTCGGGTAAAGCCTATATACACTTTGCGCTAGATAATCCTGAGCTATATCGACTTATGTTTGGCCCTATGCTGTCTCCTGATGATGATTTTCCTGAGCTTGAAGAAGCCGGTGGCAATGCGTTTAATGTCATCGTTAGCCTGGTGCAGCGAGGCATTGAAACGGGTGAGTTTGTTGATAAAGACCCTTTACTTGTCGCTAATTCAACATGGGCTATGGTTCATGGCATTTCTAGCTTGATGTTGGACCGTCGGTTTGACTGCGTAGAGGGCGGGATTTCAGAGTCGGTACTTGATGAGTCGTTAGATATTATCTTACTAGGACTACAGGTGAGATAATAGTTTTAGCTTTACGCTATCAATAAGATAAAAACTATTTATTGGCCCTATTTCTTCATTTTCTTTAACCTATCAATATCTGGTCTCAAACATTTAGCGTTTCAACGACCCGTCTGTCTTAAATATATTTGGAGAAACATTATGAAAAGAGTGACAATTTTTGGTAAGTCAGGGTGTGGTTTCTGTCAGCGCGCTAAACAGCTTTGTGAGCTTAAGGCGTTTGAATACCGCTATATTGATATTATTGAAGAAGGCATTAGTCAAGCCGACTTAGAAAAGACTGTAGGTAAAAAAGTTGAAACGGTCCCTCAGATTTTTATCGGTCAAGACTATATTGGTGGTTTTACTGAGTTTGATACGTTCGTTGCAGAACGTTAATCAACATAGATTAGTTTAGAGACCTAATACTCCTCACCAAATAGTTAAATCAGATTTATAATACTAAATCTGGAAACCTGATATAGACTTATGGGTTAGACGGATGCCTTATAGGCTTGATATTTAATGACGTGCTAATCCATAAAAGGGATCTTCAGGTTATGAATGATGAAGAACTTAATCTCATTCAATTTAGTTGGAATAGGTTAAGAGGTCAGGAAGAGTCAGCGATCAGTTGTTTTTATGATCTTCTATTTCTCCAGCAGCCTCAATACAAACTGCTGTTTACTCAGAGCAGCGAGGGACAGCGCCTTAAATTCATTACCATGTTAAACCTTATTGTTAATGGATTAGAGCATATAGATATACTTGAAGCGCACTTAGCAGATTTGGGAACAAAGCATCATCATTTGAATATTGGTATGGATGATTATGAGAACGTTGCTAAGACGCTAGTACAGGCCATTGATGAAGTCTCTGCTGTTTCTCTGACTAATAGGGAGAAAAATGCCTGGATGAAAGGATTGATGTTGGTCTCGTCGATCATGAATAAAACCAGTTATTCTGGCACATAAGAATTTTTTATATCTGGACTATCACCGCCAACCCGCCTAGAGGTGAGCGTGCTAGCGCTATACTGCCTCTATAGCTACTCACTATGTCAGCGACAACCGAAAGCCCTATACCTTGACCCGGTTGTGATGTGTCCGCTCGTTCTCCACGTTTAAGCAGTTGGGTATATTGTTCGCTATCAACACCTGGGCCATTATCACTTATGGTTATCATTATTTTGTTTGACGAAAGTGGCTTACCTGAAACCTGAACGTTGCCTCTGCCGTATTTAAACGCGTTATCAAGAAGGTTCCCTACTATTTCTAGTAAGTCCCCCTTGTCACCTCGAAACTTGAGCTTCGGAGGAATGCTTATTTTGACCTCTACGGGCTTTTCTCGATACACTTTTTTTAATGCAGATACGACACTTTCGCAACTCTCTTCAATGGGAATAGCCTCTGAAAAAGGGTTGCTAGGCGCATTAACACTCCTTTTTAGTTGATGACTTATGATCTGGTCAATACGGTAGATTTGCTGTTCTAGCTCCTGTTGGTCTATTTTTTCTGTTGATTGAAGGCTTCCTTGCATAATTGATAGCGGGGTTTTCAGGCTATGCGCTAAATCTGATAGGGTGTTTTTGTATCGGTTGCGCTGTTCTGCTTCATTGCTAATGAGTGTGTTAATACTGTCTGTGAGTTCGCTTAGCTCAGTGGGGTACGATCCCTCAAGGATTGAGGGTCGTCCTGATTGTATTTTTTTAAGGTCGTTAGAGACTTCGCGAATCGGTCTCAGCCCCCACCGCATGATCAGTAGTTGTAATAGGGTGATGGCAAGTGCGATGGCTGATAGCCAGCTCCAAAGGTTCTTTCGGTAGGCGGCAATTTGCTCCTCGATGTATTGAGTACTTTCAAAAATAACAAACTGGAATGGGTGCTGAGTACCTGATGAATCTTCCCAAAACACATTGTACTGCAGGAAAAAAAATGTGTTGTTGGCCTGATTGATGGTGCCAAATAACGCTTCCCCATATTGCTCGCCGCGAGAGGTCCAGTGGGTCAGTAACTGATCATTTAGCGCACTATTGGAACGCCATACACTATGTTGTTTACCTTTAGCGTATATTGCTGCAAAAAGGCCAGAAGACGGTTGGTTCAAGCGAGTTTCTGTGAGTTGTTCGGGTAACCAAAGCTGACCACCTTCAAGTTCTGCGGCTGCGATCAATGCATAGGCTTGCAGGGTTAACTGAGCCTGTTCGCCGGTGCGTAAACTATTCGTAAAAGCTCGATCGAGGGAGAGGCCGAGAAAACCACAGAAAATGGGTAATGACATCAGGCTCGCAATGAGAAGCCGCCCTTGTATCGATTTTGGCACAAGGCGCTGGATGACGTGGTCAATAATATTAGTGTTATTCATCGCTGATTAGGTCAAAACGATAACCTTGCCCTCTGACTGTGTTGATAGGCTTTAAACCTCCACTGGGGTCTAGTTTTTTCCGCAAACGACCAATAAATACTTCTATTACGTTACTATCGCGATCAAAGTCTTGTGCATAGAGGTGCTCTGTGAGCTCTGTCTTGGAAATGGCTTTTCCTCTGTGTAGAACCAAGTACTCTAATGCGTTGTATTCATATGCCGTCAATTCAATAATCTGCTCATCGATACGCACTTGTTTAGCGGTCAAATCAATGGTGATATTTCCAAACTGTAAGGTTGAGACTGAGTGGCCTGTTGAACGCCTCAGTAGCGCACTAACTCTGGCTAATAACTCGGCTAAATGAAAGGGCTTGACGACATAATCATCAGCGCCTGCATTTAACCCTTCGACTTTATCTTTCCAGTTATCTCGAGCAGTCAAAATAATGATAGGAAACGTGATGTTTTTAGCACGCCATTGAGTAATGACGTCAATGCCATTTATTTTAGGAAGACCTAAATCCACAATGGCTAAATCGAAGTTAGTTTCTTCCCCCAAAAAAAGCGCTTCCTGACCCTCTCTAGCACAATCAACAACATATTGGTGGTCTTCTAGCGCGCTGACCAGTTGGTGTCTTAGCTCATCTTCATCTTCAACAACAAGAATTCTCATAGCTTATCACTTTGCGTCTTTTTACTGAGGACTCGTTAGGTGGATTAGCTGCTATCGCTCTATTTGGCCTGTTGCAGCGTTAATGACCACTTGCTTGACGCGCCCTTCGTTTGTTAATAATTTTACCCTGTAAATGCTGCCAGAAGAGCGTTGCTGTATTTTTACTTTTAGTACTTTGCTTTCCTTGCCTTGCTTGGCAATAGATATTGCTTCTTCACGACTGATTGAGGCACTTTGATTTTTATCGGATGAGCTACGTTGTTGAGCGTTAACCTGTTGAGTGCTAGCCATTGTTGCAGTCGAGATCAATAACACAAAACAGATAGTCTGCAGCATGGTACTTACTAATGTTGCAGGTCGACGGTTGGTTGCCGCATTTTTCGTTTCGTTATTGAGTATAAACAATGGCTAGGTGCTCCTTAACGGTATTAGAAATATTAACAATTAATAAGGTTCAACGTTCACGCGTACTTTAATTTTATCACCTGGGCGCTGATTCATTCGGGTTTTATATTCTTCGCCGTGATAACGATACCATACATGATAGCCAATCACTTCTTCTTCATAGCTAGTCTCGTTATGAGTCTCGCAGCGGCGTTCGTTTCGGTAGCTGACCCTCGACCGTGAATTAGAATAGCCCCTGTTTGAAATATCATTGCCAACGGTCGCGCCTAGCACTGCACCAACTGCAGTACCGATCTGTTTGTTTTTCTTTTTGTGGCCGACGGCGTTACCTAGCGCACCACCAATAATGCCGCCTAAAATGGTTCCAGTATAAGAGCGAGGCTCGTTAGTCGGTTCCTCGTACCTTACTTTTTCAGTCCAGCATTCTTCTCGGGGTATCGTGCGTTGTATTGACCGAGTAATAGGTTCAACGTCTGTTACTTTAGCCCATTTAGATTTACCGTGGAATGAGTCTTTAGCCCATAACGTAGGAGATGCAGATAGGGCAATAATGACTGTGGGTAATATAAGTTTGTTCATGGTCGTACTCCTTTAAGCCATCGCTTGTGTTTATTAACAATGACTAAACGATAACGTAACGAACCTGAACAGAAGCTGAATGAAAGTATGAGGTGGCTAAGATTGAGAAAAAGGCATAAAAAAGGCGACCTAAGTGGTCGCCTTCTTACTGACGCTGTTGATTAAATATCAAAATCAGTGCTGAGTTTCTTTTCGGCTAGCGTGTTTTGTAGCTTCACGTATTTTGGTAAGCCATTGTGCTGGTAAGGAGGGTAGTCTTCACCGCGAATTAGTGGTTCTAAGTAACGACGGCACTCTTCAGTAATACCAAACCCATCATCAGTGATATAGTGAATCGGCATTTTCTTTTCTTGGTTAGCCACTTGGCTAAGTGGCGCTTCACCAATCGTCCATTTATAGTGCTCGCTTGGCTCGCGTACAATAATTGGCATGACCGCATTGCGACCTTCAATGGCAAACTCTACCGCTGCTTTACCCATCGCGTAGGCTTGATCTACATCAGTAGCTGATGCGATATGGCGTGCTGAACGTTGTAAATAGTCTGCAACCGCCCAGTGGTATTTATAACCGAGTGCTTGCTTAACTATATTCGCCAATGCTGGAGCAACACCGCCTAGTTGAGTGTGTCCAAATGCATCTTTTTGGCCTGCGTCTGCAACGAAGCGGCCATCTTCATACTGAGCCCCTTCAGAAGCAACGACTACGCAGTAGCCGTATTTTTTAACACTTTCTTCAACCCGAGCAAGAAACTTCTCACGGTCAAAGGCTACTTCTGGGAATAATATGATATGAGGCGCTTCTGATGAATCTTTGCCTGCCAAACCACCTGCAGCGGCTATCCAGCCAGCGTGGCGGCCCATTACTTCAAGAATAAATACCTTCGTTGAAGATTCGCACATTGATGCGATATCCATAGCGGCTTCTTGAGTTGATATGGCGACGTATTTAGCTACAGAACCAAATCCAGGGCAGTTATCGGTAAAGGGAAGGTCGTTATCAACCGTTTTTGGCACACCGATACACGTAATCGGGTATCCCATTTTTTCACTTAACTGAGATACTTTATAAGCGGTATCTTGTGAGTCTCCGCCACCATTGTAAAAGAAGTAGCCGATGTTATGGGCTTGAAAAACCGCGATAAGACGCTCGTACTCGCGCTTATTTTCTTCGAAGTTTTTAAGTTTGTAGCGACATGAACCAAATGCACCACTAGGGGTATGACGAAGTGCAGCAATATCTTCTTTGGATTCGAGGCTTGTATCTATTAGCTCTTCTCTAAGAGCGCCGATAATTCCATTGCGACCTGCGTATACGGTACCAATTTTATCGCTGTGAGCTCTTGCGGTTTCAATTACACCGCAGGCTGAAGCATTGATAACGGCAGTTACACCACCAGACTGTGCATAAAAAGCGTTTTTGATCGACATTACCTTTGTGCCTCGAAAAGTATTAATTTCTGGCGCGCATGATACGTGATTTTTATTACATTTTCATGATTCGAAATGAGAAATTTGGTGAATTTTGATTTGAGGGGCTGTTTTGGGGCGATTTGAACGGCCGAGCTATTCAATAAATGATGGGACGGTGTGCTTTGGGTAAAAGCACACCTTGGTGTTTATTAAAATGTGAAGCCTAGTTCTGCGGCTGCGCCATATTCAGTGCTGCTCATTAGGCCTGAAAGCTCTATATGTACGCCAAAGGGAGAAAAACCAACGCCTGCTGTTAGCTGGCTATCTTCTTCGATTCCTTGGCTGCCATTGCTGCTGCCAAAGTTATGGCGGACGCCAAGTCTAAATTGAGCCATGTCGATCAGGTCGAATTCACCACCAATCGAGATAAACTGATTGTCATCTTCAAACCCAAATGCTTTATTCTCTGTTAGATCAAGGTCACCTGTTAGGGTAAATACATCGCGTGTATAGGCAATGCCGACGGTCGCTTGTGGATCAACGTTCATACTGAGGCCCGATTTTGTTTTCAGGTCAGTCGGAATAATATTACGAATACTAAGGCCGGCTATCCATTGCTTGTCTTGGCCAAATTGATACGCAACCCCAAGGTCCATATTAAATGTACTGTCATTGGTTTCATAGTTATCGGCATCAACATCTTCGTCATCAAATGAGGTAATGTTCGCGGCGTACTCGTAAGTGATCAGTGATACGTACTTAGGGGAGACGCCAACGGTGAAGGTGTTGCCGTTCATATCAAAAGCGGTAGCAAAGCTTACGCCGAATTCACTTAGACCCCCTACTATAGCCGTGGCTTCTGAGTTGATGTTTGTATTTGACTCATTTAGTTCTGTTGCGGGTTGAGTGCCTGCAGCGACGGCATCTAAATAGGCTAGATCGCTTTGAGCTATGTCGCCTCTAACCGTGCCTTTAACTGAACCATCAAGAAATACACTGACCGCAAAAGTTTGATTGGGGATAACTAATGCAGCACCTAGGCCGGCATCGACCTTTGCGGTGTCTTTGTTCAGCTTTGAAAACTGACCGCTTAATTTTGTCGCTGAGGCTTGAATAGCGGCCTGATTGCTGTTTCTCACTGCTGAGTTGAAGGTATCTATTTCACTCTGGATGTCATCAATTTGGTCGATGACTTCTTCGTCATCTGCGTACTTGATATTGAACGAAGGAAGTATCAAGCCAAATCCATCGTGTTTTTCTTCATGTTTTATCGCTAACAGTGCTGGGTTGTGAAAGCTGGCACTCGCAGGGCTTGAAGAGGCAACACCTGTCCCGCCCATGGCGAATGATCGTGCATCTTGAAATCCATTAGGTGCAGCGAATGCTGTTTGGCTTTGTGCAACAACTAACCCGATAGAAATAGCGAGGAGTTTATGTTTCATGGAGGTAAGGTCCTTACGTTATCAGTTGACTAAAGGGATACGGTTTAAGTGGGTATGGTCTAATTCGTTCAAAGAACACGAGGCTATTAATTAGCTGATGCCTAGGCTTATGCTAATGCTATTCCCTTAAGCTTAGGCTGAAATAGCTGATTTAGACGTGACAAAGTGTTTTTGTTTGTAACGAATAGCCCTAAAAATTTACTGAAGTGGCAATGGATAACCTTTAAATGTAAATAACAAATACAAAGGGGCAGTCCTTTGCCGGTATATGACTTAATAGGCTTGATAATTGTGGCATGACTTTTTCATGTAAGTTTAATTAATCTCGTTAACCGCCAACGCTTTGTCAGTTAGTTTTGATCGCGTCGTGCTGCTAAAACATAAAAATATACATAAACGTATACGGTAGGTTTTTTATGAAATATGTTTCAAGACTGATTTTGATGGCTACCTTGATTGGGCTTTTGTCATCTTGTGCAGGTACAGTTGACGATGACTCAGAAGCGAATAGTCGTACTGAAGCACTGCCTCCTATTTTAATTAGAGTGTCGGGTTATGGTACTTATGAAAATGATAAAGATAGACTCTCAGAGCGCAAGCGACTAATGGCAATGCGGGCTTCAAGGTTAGATGCTTATAGAGCCTTAGCTGAACGAGTTTATGGCACGGTAATATTCGGCGCGTCAACGGTGAGTGACTTTGTTTTAGAGCACGATAATTACAGAACGATGGTCGATAGCGTGATTCGTGGTGCTAAAGTCATTACTGTCACAGAGCATAAAGGAGGCACATATGAGACAGTCGTTGAATTGTTGCTAGAGCCTCGCTTTAGAGAGTGTTTATCTCACGTAAATCATTTTCGATATAACGAAGACTGCAGACTACCGTTACCTCATGGCAATGACTCGGCAGGCGATATTACAGTGACCAGTAAATCTAATGATAGTCTCTATTATTTAAAGTAGCAGGCTGCTTGTCGTGTTAGCGACTTATGAGGATTATATATGACCATTAAGACGCACGTGTCTTCAGCTCTATTTATGGCTTTTTTGCTCTGTTTGTCTTCGGCAACCCAGGCAGAGTGGGTTCAAGTGACAGGGCGTGCAAACATTGTAGATGGGCAGTATGAGTTGGCGCGAAAACAGGCTAGGGAAGATGCGCTGCAACAAGCTGCGATTCGTCTAGGTGCAAGGATAGAAGGGCGCCAAGAGATGAGTAATGGTGCGTTGACCAAAGACGACGTGACGGTTACGACACAAGCTAAAGCAAACAGTGTTGTGGTGGTTGATGAGTCAGTCGACGACGGTGTTTTGAGTATGGTTGTGAATGCGGATATGGTTAAAGTCTCAATGCAACTATGCGCCCCAGATAAAGCTAATGGTTATAAAAAAGAGATCGCCGTGTTAGGTTTTTTGGTGCAGAACCCCATAGAGGCTAACTTAGGGGCGTTAAATGACGTAGATAGAAAGCTAGCCAGCTACTTAAGAGAGCAGCTTGTTGGTTTTGATAATTTGGTTGTGCATGAGTCTAGCCAGTATCGACTTTATGAAGAAGCCACCAATGCGCCAACCACTGAGACGACTCAAAGAACCCTGACCAAGGTTGTCAAGTATGCCCAGCAAATGGGGGTGCAGTTTATTGTTTCAGGCATTGTTAGAGACTTGTCCGTCCTTGATGAAGACGCTTACGGCAGTTCAATGTGGAAGTCGATTAAACGCAATATTGGGTTTGCTGATCGTAAGCGACGGTTTGCGATAGAGGTGTTTATTCATGACGGTTTTAGTGGGTCCGTTGTCTTTCAGAAACGCTATGAGCTGACAGATATTTGGAATGCCGACCCTAATGATAAAATTGGGTTTGCTTCAGCGTCATTTGAAAAAACTAAGTATGGACGTGCTGTTGCATCATTGCTCAATGATGTGGCAAAAGAAGTCAATGGCTCCATGCGATGCCAGCCATTTATGACGAGAATCACCAGAACCGATGGAAAAACGATCCACTTTGCGTCTGGTGCTAGTTCAGGTATTCGACCAGGTGACCAGTTAGCGGTGTATAGAACCTATCGTTTTTATGATTCTGACTTACTGGCGGGGACTGAGTTGACTAACGCAAAAGCAGCACTGACCGTTTCTCAAGTGCACCCCTCTTTTGCGACGGGGACTATTTCAGTGGACACGGGAAGATTGAATATTCAGCCGGATGATTTGTTGATCGCTTGGTAGAGAGCGTTCAGGGCAGGGGGGGGGCGCCACTTTGGCGCGAAGCAATCTTGATGTGTTTTTGCTGAGGTTTAACGTTTGGTTACACCAATTGCTCAGCTATAACCTGAACCTTCTTAACCATTGAACGTAAGCCGTTGCCGCGTGTGGGGCTTACGTGGCGGATCAAGTCCATCTTCTCAAAGATCTCTTCAATGTCAACGGCTAGTAAGTCACTGGGTGATTTCGCATTCATGGCCGCGAGTACAACGGCTGCTAAGCCTCTTACAATTAATGCATCGCTTTCTATCAGTAAGTAGAGTTTGCCGCTTGCTTCGTCAAGGTGGTGAATAAGCCATACTTGGCTCTGGCAACCATGAACATAATTCGCTTCGATTTTTTCACTTTCTGGAAATTCAGGAAGTTTTTTGCCTAGATCAATAATAAACGCGTATCGATCTTCCCAGTCATCTAAAAATTCAAACGTTTCCAATATTTCATCAGTGTTGATTGAACCGCCAAAATCATTCTGGGTAAATTGAGCGTTTTTATCGAAGGTCATCTGATTAATAATCCAGTTTTTTAGTTTGTTCAAGTTCAAGTTGTCACGGCTACGGCTTAAAGCATGCCTAATTCTAGTTTTGCCTCGTCTGTTAGCATATCATTGCTCCAAGGCGGATCGAAAACTAAGTCGATAACGACATGGTCAACATTAGGCACTTGTAGCACCTTTGATCTAACGTCCTCTACAATCACAGGCCCCATTCCACAGCCTGCGGAGGTGAGGGTCATGTCGATGCTGATGACATTACCTTTATCGGTCTTGTTTTCGATTTTACAGCTATAAATAAGGCCGAGATCAACCACGTTAACGGGGATTTCAGGGTCATAACACTGTCTGAGCGCTTCCCAAACCTGATTATCGTTAATGGTGCCGTCTGCAGGGGTTTCAAAGTCTTCAAACTTGATCTCTTTACCTAAGGCGTCGGCATCTTTCCCTTCAATACGGGCCAAGTTACCGTTTACTGCGACACTAAATGTGCCCCCTAAGGCTTGAGTAATGGTCACGAACGTATCTTTAGGGATCATGATCTCAGTACCCGCAGGCACTAATCGAGCTTCACATTCACGCTTGGTTAATACAACCTCTCTTTCCATTAGATTGAAACCTCAGACTATCGAAAAGCTTTCGCCGCAGCCACATTCAGCTGTTGCGTTAGGATTGTTGAAATGGAGTACCGAGTTTAACCCTTGGGTAACAAAATCGATTTCGGTGCCATTTAATATCGGTAAGTGTTTTTTGCTAACAAATAGCTTTACGTCTTCAGCCTGAACAAAAATCTGATCGTTTGCTTGTTGCTCAACCGCTTCTTCTTGGCTTACGAGGGATGTTTCGTACATGTAGCCAGAGCAGCCGCTGGTTTCTAACCTAAGTCTAATGCCTTGGCAGCCAGGCATTTTCGCAATTTCTTTACGAATATGTTTGATGGCAGCTTCTGACATCGTAATCTTTACATCGGGTGTAAACTGTTCGGTACTCATTCTAATTCCTCAATTCAACGTCTATTAAAGGCTTTTTACCTATCGGACAGTAAGCGCTTGCTTATGTAGTGGATCAGGTAAAAAGACGTTGGATTTTTTGCAGACCTTCAAAAAGCTTTTCCACTTCGGACTGTGTGTTGTAAAAAGCAAATGACGCTCTGGCGGTGCCAGGTAGACCATAAAAATCCATCAGCGGCATGGCGCAGTGGTGACCGGTGCGAATAGCGATGCCTTGTTGATCTAGCAATGTCCCTATATCGCTAGGGTGGAGTCCATCAATCATAAATGACATAACAGGCACTTTATTCGCAGCATTGCCGATAATGCGCATGCCAGGTATGCTGCTTACCATTGAGTTGGCAGTACTCAAAAGATTCTGTTCATAAAGCTCTATTGACGGGCGGTCAAAAGCAGCGAAATACTCAATGGCTTTTGCAAGGCCAATGGCTTCACTAATGGGTGGTGTGCCCGCTTCAAATTTGTAAGGTAGCTCGTTGAAGGTGGTTTTTTCAAACGTCACTCTTTCGATCATCTCGCCGCCGCCCTGATAAGGAGGTAGGGCATTGAGTCTTTCTTCTTTACCGTAAAGAACACCAATACCGGTTGGGCCGAACAACTTGTGAGATGAAAACACAAAAAAGTCGCAGTCTAGTGCCTGAACATCCACTAAAAAGTGCGGTACAGCTTGAGCACCATCTATCAATGTTAAAGCGTCGACCGCTTTTGCTTTTTCGATAATCTCTTTAACCGGATTAATGGTGCCGAGTACGTTTGATACCTGAGTGACCGCCACTATTTTCGTGCGTTCAGTCAGCAGTTGGTCAAATGCACCTTCTAATAGCTCGCCTGCCTCATTAATCTCGATGACTTTGAGAATTGCACCTGTCCGTTCTGCCAGCATTTGCCATGGAACGATGTTCGCGTGGTGCTCCATGCGGCTGACAATAATCTCATCACCTGCTTTAAGTGATGCTGTAAGGCCGCTTGCCACTAAGTTAATGGCTTCAGTCGTGCCGCCTGTCCAGATGATTTCTTTGGTGCTTTTGGCGTTTATAAAGTTACGTACACACTCGCGAGCGCCTTCAAAGGCCGCTGTTGCTCTATCACCTAGTGAGTGTGCGCCGCGGTGTACGTTAGAGTTGTCGTTGCAGTAATAATCGCTAATAGACTGGATAACCGCATCAGGCTTTTGTGCACTCGCTGCGTTATCTAAATAGATAAGCGGCTTGCCGTTAACATTTTGATTTAGAATAGGAAAAGACTTCCGAACTTTGTTTATGTCGAAAATCTCTTTGCTATTGCTGCTGGTATCTACTGCCTGCTGGTTCATGCCTAATTAGACCTCTGTGAACGCGCTTTGTATCAAACTTTCGAGGCGTTTCTCGACTTTTTCTCTGATGATTTCATTTGGAATCTTCTGTACCAACTCATTAACAAACCCAAGGGTTAGCATGGTTGCTGCGTCGTCAGGTGAAATGCCACGAGTGACTAAGTAGTACAGTTCTTCTTCGTCTAGTTGGCCTATGGTCGTACCGTGGGCGCACTTGACGTCATCGGCATAAATCTCAAGTTCTGGCTTGGTATCGATTTCTGCTTTAGAAGATAGAAGAAGGTTTTTGTTGCTCATCGCACCCAACGTTTTTTGAGCGTCACGGTGAATCATGATTCGACCGTTGAACACAATGTGAGACTCGTCTCCTGCAATACAGCGATAGCTCTCATCACTTTGACAGTGAGGCGAGACATGTTCAATCTCGGTGTGATTGTCATAATGTTGTTTTTCGAGAGTAACGCAAACACCGTCAAGTGAGCATTCTGCGCCTGGCTCAATAAGTTTAACTTTTAAGTCATGACGTCTTAGTGAACCACCTAAACCAATGCAGTAGCTTTTAAATCGGCTATTTCTATGCTGTATCACGTTAGTGATGCCTACATGAGAAATTTTATCCTGCTCTGTATTTAAGCGGATATAGCGTAGCTCACTTTGCTCTTTTAGCTGAAGCTCTGTCACGCTAGTGGTTAACAACTCGGTTTGTGTGCTGCCACTAAACTCTTCTATTAGCGTTGCTTCCGCGCCTTGCTCTGCGACTAAAAATACGCGAGCGGAAGATGTTCCTTCGCCTTCAGCGTGAAAGTGCACCTGAATAGGCTTATTGACCTTGACGTTTTTTGGGACAGAGATATAAATGCCGTCTGATAGGTAGGCGGCGTTAATCGTCGCAAAAGGAAATAGCGCCGGAGGCGTTGGTGATGCGCTTTCTGCGGCAGGCATCGCACTTGATACAACTTGTTCAGCTTCTTCGCTTGAAAGTTCAGCAAATGGCTTGATCGTCAACTCAGCATTTTGCGGTAGTCTTGACCTGTTCGCTACAAATTGACCATTCACAAAGACAATTAAATAACCATCAAGGTCGATAAACGCGTTATTGAGTGCTGCGTCAGATGATGAAGCTAAAGGTTTGGCAATTGCGTCTGACATTTTTAAATGTCGACTTGAATAACGCCAGTCTTCGGTCTTTCGCGTCGGCAAAACGCACTGTTCTAATTGGCTTTGCTGACTCTCCCGAAAGGCCACCATCCAAGGCGGCGATATGCGAGCCTCGTCATGATTAAAGGCTTTTGATGCATCAACAAAAGCGTTTGGGAAATTGAGTATGGCACTCATTCAATGACTCCTGAAATTTTAAACACGGCTTAGCTATAAGGTTTAATAATTGGCATGGGTCCTAGTGACGATTTACTAATGCTAGTCGTCAGGATTATTCTTCAATACCCAGCCAGCCGTAGCCTTTTTCTTCCAGTTCTAGGGCTAATTCTTTGCCGCCAGATTTAATAATTTTACCTTTTGCTAACACGTGAACGTAATCAGGTACGATATAGTCAAGTAGTCGCTGGTAGTGGGTTACCATAATGACCGAACGCTCAGGTGAGCGAAGTGCGTTGACACCATCGGCGACGACTTTAAGTGCGTCAATATCAAGGCCTGAGTCGGTTTCATCCAATATCGCTAGCTTTGGTTCAAGCATTAGCATTTGCATGATTTCGTTACGCTTCTTTTCGCCGCCAGAAAAGCCTTCGTTAACGCCTCGCTTTAAGAATGCGGGGTCTAAGTTAACCTGTTTAATCTTTTCTTTAGCACGCTTCATGAATGACACTGCATCGATTTCTTCTTCGCCGCGGTATTCACGAATGCTGTTGATGGCCGTTCTAAGAAACTGCAAGTTGCTTACGCCAGGAATTTCAACAGGGTACTGAAATGCTAAGAATACACCTTCACGAGCGCGTTGCTCTGTCGGCATTTCTATTAACGATTGGCCTTCGAGAGTGACTTCGCCACCGGTAACGTCATAGGCTTCGTTGCCTGCTAGTACTTGGGCTAGGGTACTTTTACCAGACCCGTTAGGCCCCATAATGGCGTGAACTTCTCCAGGGCGAACGACTAGGTCGATGCCTTTGAGTATTTGGGTTCCTTCGACTGATGCTTGTAGGTTGCTAACTTTTAACATTACTCTCTCTCTCAAACACTGAATCGCTGCACATAGTATTTACGAACAGCTTTTTAATTTTTTGCTGGAATGCGTTAAACCGTAATTAGCCGACTGAGCCTTCAAGGCTGACTTCGAGTAACTTGGTGGCTTCTACGGCAAACTCCATCGGCAACTCTTTAAATACTTCTTTACAGAAACCATTAACGATCATTGATACTGCGCGTTCTGCGTCCATGCCGCGTTGTTGGCATAAAAACAGTTGGTCGTCACTGACTTTAGAAGTCGTTGCTTCGTGCTCTATAATGGCACTTTTATTTTTGCTTTCGATATAAGGGAACGTATGAGCGCCGCACTTATCACCGATGAGTAGCGAATCGCACTGAGTATAATTTCGAGCATTTTCAGCATTAGGACCAAACTTAACCAGTCCACGGTAGCTGCTGTTACTTTTACCCGCTGAGATACCTTTGGCAATAATTGTACTCTTAGTATTCTTGCCTAGGTGTATCATTTTGGTGCCGGTATCTGCCTGTTGGAAGTTGTTGGTTAAGGCAACGGAGTAAAACTCACCAACACTGTTATCGCCGCGTAAAATACAGCTAGGATATTTCCAAGTAATAGCAGAGCCTGTTTCAACTTGCGTCCAAGATACTTTGGAGTTTTTACCAATACAGGTCGCGCGTTTGGTTACGAAGTTATAGATACCACCTTTGCCTTCGTCATCGCCCGGATACCAGTTTTGTACGGTTGAGTACTTGATTTCAGAGTCATCCAGCAGAACCAGTTCAACAACCGCCGCGTGCAGTTGGTTTTCATCACGCATAGGGGCTGTACAGCCTTCAAGATAACTTACATGACTGCCTTCTTCTGCGATGATTAGTGTGCGCTCAAACTGACCCGTATTCGCTTCGTTAATGCGGAAATACGTTGAAAGTTCTAGAGGGCAACGAACCCCTTTAGGAATATAAACAAATGAGCCGTCACTAAATACCGCAGAGTTCAATGCTGCATAAAAATTGTCACGCTGAGGAACGACAGTACCTAGATATTTTTTTACTAGCTCAGGGTGCTTTTGAATGGCTTCTGAAATAGGGCAAAAAATAACACCGGCTTTAGCCAGTTGGTCTTTATAAGTCGTAGCGACTGAGACGCTGTCAAATACAACATCAACCGCAACGCCTGCAAGTCGAGCGCGCTCGTGTAAAGGTATGCCTAGTTTTTCATAGGTACGTAAAAGCTCAGGATCAACTTCGTCCAAACTCTTTGGCGCATTTTTTTGAGACTTAGGAGCGGAGTAATATGAAATATCTTCAAAGTCGATAGGGGGGAATGTTACATGAGCCCACTCAGGTGTAGGCATTTCAACCCATGCACGATAAGCTTTTAAGCGCCATTCCAACATCCATTCCGGTTCATTTTTACGAGCAGAAATGTTACGAACCGTCTCTTCATCAAGACCGGCGGCGAAGGTATCTGATTCAATATCGGTTACAAAACCGTGTTTGTACTCATTTTTGATAAGTTCGTTAACCGATTTATCGGAGTCTGACATGATATTATTCTCCGCATTCTCTCAAATAATGCATGGTATGCGTTAATTAACGACACCTTGCGGCAGGGTTCAATTGCCAGCGATGCTAACTAGGTGGTATCGCATTGATCGTATCTATAATGGGGATATTTTACAATAACTGACTAAAATAGTCAGGTATTATTTTTGCGGCGACCAAAAGAGTATAAATTTTAATCTTTTTTGAGCTAAAGTAGAACCGTTAGTTGGTAGCTGAGGGGACTAATTTAGACTTAATTTAACGTTCTCTTGTCGCTCATCAGGCATCAATAACAGCTGCCTGACGAGCATTACTTGGTCTAGGTCAAGAATTCAAAGAATTATCGTAAAAACGCGCATTGATAATCGTGCGAGTAGTAGAGTAGATGTCTAGTCGTCAAATAGTGCATCGATATCGGTGTTATAAGCCACATCGACTAACGTCCAACTATTTCGTGGTTGGTAATAGTTTATTTCCCAAACAATTGCGGCATTATCAAATTTGAGCAGGTATTTCTGTTTATAAAAGTGCGTTTTGATATTGTCTGTAGTAATTAAGTCATAAGCGATTGGGCTGCCGAGCTGCTCTCTTACTTTTAGCATAAATGCGGCAACTTCTGTGGCTTGGTTTTGTAACCGCTCTGAGTCACCTCCGACCGCTAAGAGAAGGTCTTTGTAGGCGAGCTCGGTTTTGCCTTTAAGCAACAGCGACATAAAGTGATCACCGGCTTTGGTGAGCTTGTCTTCTGTGTCGTTTGATAGTGTTTCAGAGTCGCTTGCTAATACAGTGTGACTGTATGAAAAAATGAGGGTAAACAGAGCGATAAAGAACCAACGCATATTGTTATCTTCCTTGCTGTATTTAAATTAAGAATCTATTTGTGAAAACTTGCAACATCATACCTTAAGGTCCATCTTTAGAGTAGTCGCGGGTTTGGTAAAGCAGCTTTTGCAATACAACAATAGAGCTAAAATGAGCGAGAGCCCGGATGACGATAACGCAGTGATGAGGATGTAAGGGGTTTATGGAATACACAATATTAAAGTCTCTTGGCGTAAAAGAATTCGATTATGTTGAGCGCTATTCGGTTCGAACAGAAGGTAATAGTGATGTCTTAAAAATCTACTATAAGAAAAAAGGGCAGTTATTCCATAAAAGTGAAAAATTCAAATTTTCTCGCTCAATGCGCAGTGTTCGTTCTTACTCTGAACCCAATATCTATAAAGAAGTCAGCGAAGTGTCGCCGATGCTAACCAAGGTAATGGCGGAGCTTGACGATATTGTTGATCAAGATCATCAGGAACAGGATGCGAAAAATAAAATCCTTAATGACTTAAGGCATCTTGAAAAGGTTGTTCAGCAGAAAATTCAAGAAATAGAAGAGCAGCTGGATAGGCTATAAAATCAGGAGTTAGTTTTCGTCATCACCTAGTGGATTTAGTTCGTCTACCGGCGGGCAGTGATAATCGTCAACGATCTTATCTTCGCCTTTATGGTCACTAATAACACTTTCGAGATGAATGTCGAACCCCCATAAACGATGTATGTGCTTGAGCACCTCGGCGGTGTCTTCTTCCATGGGGATTCGGTCTACAGGAATATGCCTGAGCGTGAGAGATCGGTCGCCTCTAATATCAACATTCCATACTTGTATGTTGGGTTCTTTGTAACTCAAATTGTACTGTTTTGCTAACTGCTCTCGAACGATTTTGTAGCCGTTTTCGTCGTGTATTGCCTGTACGTGATATTCGTTTTCCATATCATCATCTAATATGGAAAACAGTTTAAGATCACGAATGACCTTGGGGGATAGGAATTGCAAAATGAAACTTTCATCTTTGAAATTTTGCATTGCGAAATGAAGGGTCGTTAACCAGTCGCTGCCAGCAATATCTGGGAACCACTGCTTATCTTCATTAGTGGGTTCTTCACAAATGCGACGAATATCTTGATACATGGCAAACCCTAATGTGTAAGGGTTGATGCCGCTATACCACGGGCTATCAAAAGGGGGTTGGTAGGTGACTGCGGTATGGGATTGTAAAAACTCGATCATAAACCCGTCGGTTACCAAGCCTTTATCATAAAGGCGATTGAGAATGGTGTAGTGCCAGAAAGTAGCCCAGCCTTCGTTCATGACTTGTGTTTGCCGTTGGGGATAAAAATACTGCGCAATTTTACGAACAATTCTAACAATCTCTCGTTGCCAGGGTTCTAGTAACGGCGCATTTTTCTCAATAAAGTAGAGTAAGTTTTCTTGGGGCTCTTTGGGGAATCGACGCCGCTTGCCAGACTTCTCTTTGCCCGGTTTTGTCGGAAAGGTCAGCCAGAGTTCGTTGACTTGCTGTTGCAGGTATTCTTCGCGCTCTTGTTGACGATTTTTTTCTTCTTCTGCAGAAATAGGGGGCGGGCGCTTATAGCGGTCGACCCCATGATTCATAATGGCATGACAAGAGTCTAAGAACTTTTCAACGGTTTCAAGCCCATGACGTTGTTCGCACTTGGAAATATAATTACGTGCAAACAAAAGGTAATCGATGATGGCACTGGCATCCGTCCAGGTTTTGAAGAGGTAATTTCCTTTAAAAAATGAATTGTGCCCATAGGCCGCGTGGGCAATCACCAGGGCTTGCATAGTAATGGTATTTTCTTCCATCAAGTAAGCAATGCAAGGGTTAGAATTGATCACAATTTCATAAGCTAACCCCATTTGGCCACGGCTATAGCGCTTAGAGGTATTTAAAAACTGTTTACCGAAAGACCAGTGATGATAACCTACAGGCATACCCACCGATGAGTAAGCATCCATCATTTGCTCTGCACTGATGACTTCAATCTGGTTGGGATAGGTATCGAGCTTGAACTCCTTGGCGATTTTGGCGATTTCTTCGTCATATTGCTCTATTAGCTCAAATGTCCACTCAGACCCTGTTGAGATAGGTGTTCGATTTGAGGGTGAGGCGGGTGTTGAGTTTATTGGCTGACTCATACCTGTTTCCTCTGAAACAAATCACGAAAAACCGGATAAATATCACCGGTGTCGACAATTTGTTGCATGGCAAAGCTATCTTGAAATTGTTTGCTGATTTTTTCGTATTCATGCCAGAGCATTTGATGCTCGTGCGGGGTTATTTCAATATAAGAATAATACTGGACCATTGGCAGTATTTTATCATTAAGCAGCTTGCCGCACAGAGGGGAGTCATCGTTCCAGTTATCACCGTCAGACGCTTGGGCTGCGTAGATGTTCCAACTACTGGCTGGGTAGCGTTCTGCCATAATCTTGCTCATGAGGTTTAGTGCACTCGATACAATCGTACCGCCGGTTTCTCTTGAGTAGAAAAACTCTTCCTCATCGACTTCTTTAGCGCTGGTGTGATGACGAATAAATACCACATCAATTTTTTGGTAATTGCGCTTTAAGAACATGTAAAGCAAGATAAAAAAGCGCTTCGCAATATCTTTGTGCATTTGGCTCATTGAGCCGGAGACGTCCATCAAACAAAACATGACGGCACTGGTGCTTGGTATAGGCTGTTTGATGTGTTGATTGAATTTAAGGTCAAATTCATCAATCCAAGGGATCTTCTTAACGCGATCTTTTAATCGCTGAATTTCTTCTTTAAGACTTTTGATTAGATCTTGATGGCTAAAGGCAGGGTCTTTTGCATCGGGGGCAGCTTCGAGCTCTTTTAGTTGTTGCTCTAATTTACGAATGGCTTCTCGAGACTTACCCGTCAGCGCAATTCGGCGTGCATAGGCGCCCCTCAGTGAGCGTACGATATTAATTTTGGCAGGTACACCTTTGCTCGAATAGCCTGCTCTGACGTACTTATAGGCCGTAGTGTCTTTAAGTTGTTTTTTGATGAGGTTGGGGAGCTCTAGGTCTTCAAACATAAAGTCTAAAAACTCTTCTTGGGATATGTTGAATACAAACTCATCCATCCCTTCGCCGGAGTCACTTGCGTCCCCTGTTCCGCTACCGCCACCCGTACCAGAGGGGGGCTTGGGTAATGTGTCGCCTGCGATAAATTCTTTATTCCCGGGGTGGATGGCCTCCTGCTTACCACCTTGGCCGTGGCGAAAAACAGGCTCAGCAATATCCTTGGTGGGAATGCTAACGCTTTCACCTCGCTCGATATCTGTAATGCTACGCTTATCAATGGCGTCTGAAACGGCTCGCTTAATATGGTGGCGATAACGTTTTAGAAATCGCTCGCGATTGACTGCACTTTTGTTTTTGCCGTTCAGACGACGGTCGATAACATGGATTATCCCCATAGATTCTCTCCCATATACCCGCGTTCATTAACTACCTACGGCGTTTAATCCTTATGACTGGCGTTACTGAGATTTGCGAACCCTGAGGTACCACTCGGCTAATAACCGCACTTGTTTTTCTGTGTAGCCTCGGTCGATCATCCTGTCGACAAACTCCTTATGTTTAGTTTGGTCTTCACTGGAGGCTTTGGCATTAAAGGATATAACCGGTAGTAAATCCTCTGTATTGGAGAACATCTTTTTCTCGATGACGGTTCTCAGTTTTTCATAACTTAACCAAGATGGGTTATTGCCTGAATTGTTGGCTCTAGCCCTAAGAACAAAGTTGACGATCTCATTTCTGAAATCTTTAGGGTTGCTGATGCCTGCGGGTTTTTCTATTTTTTCTAACTCTTCATTAATTGCTGCGCGGTTTAATATCTCACCTGTTTCAGGGTCTCTGTATTCTTGATCTTGTATCCAAAAATCAGCATAAGTGACATAACGATCAAAGATGTTTTGGCCGTATTCAGAGTAAGATTCGAGATAAGCGGTTTGTATTTCTTTGCCGATGAACTCAACATAATGAGGGGCTAGGTACTCTTTGATATAGCGAAGATAACGTTCAGCTACTTCGGTAGGGAACTGCTCTTGCTCGATCTGCTTTTCAAGCACATATAATAGGTGAACTGGGTTGGCCGCCACTTCCGTGGTATCAAAATTAAAGACCTTGGATAATATCTTAAACGCGAAACGGGTAGATAGCCCTTCCATACCCTCGTTAACGCCTGCAGAGTCTTTATACTCCTGAATTGATTTGGCTTTGGGGTCGGTGTCTTTAATATTTTCGCCGTCATAGACTTTCATTTTGGAAAAAACGCTCGAATTTTCGGGCTCGTTCAGTCTTGACAGTACAGAAAATTGACCTAACATCGCAAGCGTGTCGGGCGCGCAATGAGCGTTTGATAACGAACTGTTTTTGAGCAATTTGTCATATATTTTGATCTCTTCCGTTACGCGGAGGCAGTAAGGCACTTTGACAATTGATATACGGTCTAGAAAAGCTTCGTTGTTTTTGTTGTTTCGGAATGTCTGCCATTCTGACTCATTGGAGTGCGCTAGAATGATGCCTTCAAACGGCACAGAGCTCATACCTTCTGTGGTGTTGTAATTGCCTTCTTGCGTTGCGGTTAAAAGAGGGTGGAGCACTTTTATGGGGGCTTTGAACATTTCCACAAATTCCATCAATCCTTGATTGGCTCGGCATAGCCCACCACTAAAACTATAAGCATCAGGGTCATCTTGCGGATACTCTTCTAACATTCGAATATTAACCTTACCCACGAGGGCAGAAATATCCTGATTGTTTTCATCTCCAGGTTCTGTTTTGGATATTGCAATTTGATCTAAGATTGACGGCCAAAGCTTAACGACTCGAAATTGGCTAATATCGCCGTTGAACTCATGTAGTCGTTTTACCGTCCAGGGTGACATGATAGAGCTAAGGTACCGGCGAGGGATGCCGTACTCATCTTCTAAGATCGGGCCGTCTTCTCCAGGGTCAAATAACGCTAATGGTGACTCATGCACTGGTGAGCCTTTTATTGCGTAAAAAGGCACTTTTTGCATTAACTGCTTAAGCTTCTCGGCGAGCGAAGACTTACCGCCACCCACAGGGCCTAATAAATAGATAATTTGTTTCTTTTCTTCTAACCCTTGGGCGGCATGCTTGAAAAATGACACCATTTGTTCGACGCACTCCTCCATGCCGAAAAAATCATCAAACTCCTGATATCGTTTAATAATTTTGTTAGAAAAGATCCGGCTAAGGCGTGGGTCTTTTGACGTGTCGATAAACTCGGGCTCGCCAATAGCCAGTAATAAGCGTTCAGCTGCGGTCGCATAAGCAGAAGGGTCATTTTTGCAGATTTGTAAGTACTCTTCGAGCGTATACTCTTCGTGTTTCGTCGATTCATATCGCGATTGGAAGTGGTTGAATATACTCATGTTAGCCCCCTGAAATGTTTGCCGAATTTACACGTGTTTTCCCCAGTACAGTTACATGTTATTGAAGTTGTTAAGCCTCTTTATAAATCACACTAAGGTCATTTAATACCGCTTAGTACAATGGCATTGGCTCTAATTTAAAAGGTTTCTTGTTGCTATAAGATTAGTCGATATTATGAGTATTGGACAGAAATGGTAATGTTTTGTTCTAAAGTCGGTAGGTTTGCAAGGTGCTCTAATCAGAAAGGTTGTACTGAGCCTTTGATCCTTATTTAACGTAGGTAAGGCTCAGATAAGGCAAAATGTTGTTTAATCGCTGTTTTTTAACGATGTTCTTTGCAAAAACAACGTTTGATTTCTATGCTAAAGGGACGGCTATTTACAGGTAATTATTGGATGAACCGCCCATTGTATTCTTCATTATTGACAAAGTTTTTATTGGCAGCGGCGTTGCCGTTGATGTTGCTCTTGGTCTTTGCCAATGTTGTATATCTCTATTTAAAAACAGACGAACTACGCGCTCGACACTTAAATGATGTGAAAAATGAAGTGCAGTTGCTCGCGTCTCAGCTGTCTATTCCTGTTTGGCAGTTTGACAAAGAAACCGTGATATCACTGGTTAATACCTTGGAAGACTCTGCTTATATTGTCTGTGCAACACTGGAAGAGTACGAAAGCTATAGCGTTGTAGTGCGCCAATCGCACAAAGTGGGTACGTGCTCAGAAGCCGAAATATCAACGCTTGAAACCGTCAAAGCAGACGTTATTTATGACTATGATGGTGAAATGATCAAAACTGGCGTGCTTGAAGTAATGCTAGATTTGAGTCAGGTGGGTGACTCATTAACGACTTCGCTTCTTAACGAGCTAATACTGTTTATTTTGTATGTGGTTATATTTCTCATTGGCTTTACAGTCGCGTTAAAAGAAACCGTGCTAAAGCCACTGCGGATGGTGCATGCTTCTATTTTGTCATATCAGAATACCGGAAACAGAGAGTTGGTAGAGTGGAAATCTAAAGACGAATTAGGAACATTAATATCAGAATATAATAAAAATCTGACCGGTATGGATAAAGCCGAGCAAGCATTAAAAGATAAAAATATTGTCTTGGAAAAGGCGAATAAAGAGGCTGAAGAAGCCCGAGAGGTGGCTGAACAGACCGCGAGAGCCAAAAGTGAGTTCTTGGCAAATATGAGCCATGAAATAAGAACGCCCATGAATGCTATTCAAGGGCTGGCCGAAATGCTAAGTCGGACGCGCTTAGATGCAAAGCAAGGAGGATACCTTCACCGAATCCGAAACTCAGCGGATATATTGCTTGCGATTATTAATGATATTTTGGATTTTTCAAAAATTGAAGCCGGAAAACTAGAGTTAGAGTCGGTAGAGTTTTCACTATCTGAGATCGTCGAAAAGGTTGTAGATGTTGAGTCGTTTGTCGCAAGCAACAAAGGTATTGAGTTAACGGTCAAGGTGTCTGATGCTATTCCAGATAAGCTAAAGGGCGATTCAATGAGGCTTTGTCAGGTTTTGATTAACCTGATTAGTAATGCCATTAAATTCACAGAAGCGGGTGAAATCACAATAGCATTAGAGCTAGAAAGCCGTATTGCTGACGATATTGTGATTAGGGGGACGATAACTGATACGGGTGTGGGTATTTCTGATGAGGCGCTACAAAAGTTATTTCAATCGTTTACTCAAGCTGACGGTTCCACCACGCGACGTTTTGGCGGGACCGGCTTAGGTCTGGCCATCTGTAAACGGTTAGTTGAGCTAATGGGCGGGGGTATTAGTGCCAAAAGTGAACTAGGAAAAGGTAGCGAGTTTTCGTTTACTGTGCGTTACTCTGCGATACCTGAGGCACAAGAATCAACGTCTCCATTAGACGTATTCAAAGGTAATTTACCGGCGATCATGATAGTAGGGGATAGCCGGCCATGCGATGAGCTGAACACTATTTTTAGCCGCTTGGACTTGAGTATTCAAAGAATTACAACAGGTGAAGGCATACTGAATTTATTGCAAGCTCTTTTTATACAGCAGTCCACTCCATCTGCCGAATTGGAAATGACGGTTCCAGTTGTTATTTATGTTGATATCACCAGCGTTCGAATTAGTTTTTCAGAAGTGGCTGATAAAATAACTCAACTCAACCAACCTCATAAATATAAATTAGTGCTTATATTGTCGGTTAGTCAGCGAGAAAAAATTGTGTTAGAAGAAGGAGGAAGGCAACCTCATGCAGTGTTGACTAAACCAATTCTAAAACGCCGAGCAGTTAAGTCTCTTATTAATGCGCTAAAATCGTCGAATGATGAAGAGTTCGATGTGGCGGCCGACCCTGTAGAGGAGGGGTTGTCCGGGGCTAATATACTTGTGGTTGAGGACAACCAAGTGAATCAACTGGTTGCGCGAGAAATGCTTGAAGCTGCGGGTGTTAATGTGAGAGTTGCAGACGATGGCGAGCAAGCGCTAAAGAGGTTAGAGGATCAAGAGACGGTTTATGATGCAGTGTTAATGGATATTCATATGCCGGTTATGGACGGTTATAATGCCACTAAAGCTATTCGTGAAAAGTATGGCAATCAGTTACCTGTGATTGCATTGACAGCGAATGCGACCACCGAAGAGAAAAAGCGTTGCTTAAATATCGGCATGAATGATTTTTTAACTAAGCCTATTGATAGTGATACGCTGTTTAAGGTGCTCTCTCACTGGGTTCGAGAAGGTAAAGAGGGCGATAGTTATACAAATGTTAATCGTTTATTGCTAAATGATGAAAATGCGGACAGTGATGTAGAGGACGAGATGAATCAAGAAGAAAAAGTAACACCTACCGTTGTTGCGTCTGAAGACGTTATAGATATGGACAAGCTCGCGTTTCGCTTTAAGTCGCACCCTACAATAATTCCTCGCATTTTTAAAAGTTTTAAAGAGTGTTTTTGTGACTTTGAAGCGGAGTTTATGGCTGCTCGAGATGCGGAGGATGACGAAACCATGCATCGCCTTGCTCACTCACTCAAAGGCAGCGCATCAAACTTATCCGCTGATCGGTTAACGGAGTTGTCAGCTGACTTAGAGCAAAAACTAAAAGATAATCAGTTAATTGAAGCGTTGGAGTGGTTTCCTTGGGTGGTTGATCACTTAAGCAAGGTACTTATTTATATCGATGAATACCTCAAAAATGAAGAGACTAAGTAAACACTAATGAATTTGAGCGTTAAGATTGAGCAACTAGAGGCTTGGTTGTTTTCTAACCAGAAGGGGCTGGGTAAAGCAAGGCAGTCGGTTCGTCGAGTGGCGCGTGTTTTGTTTGCTGTTATTCGAGATGTATTAAGCGGTAACTTAACCTTGCATGCGATGGGGCTGGTATATACGACGATGCTGTCGGTAGTCCCGCTTTTAGCGCTAAGTTTTTCTGTATTGAAGGCGATGGGGGTTCATAATCAGTTGACACCACTTTTATACAGTTTCTTTGAACCTATGGGGAAGCAAGGCATTGATATAGCGAATAATGTGCTGGGCTTTGTCGATAATATAAAAGTGGGTGTACTGGGCTCTGTGGGGTTAGTGTTATTAATTTATACCGTCATCTCTCTCGTCCAGAAAATTGAGCGCTCATTTAATTATATTTGGCGCGTGCCACAGCTTAGGTCTATCAGTCAGAGGTTCAGCAATTATTTAAGTGTCATTATGGTGGGCCCTCTGCTAATGGCATCTGCTATTGGTGTGACCGCCACTATTATGAAATCGCCTATTATTCATGAGGCGATGCAAATAGAGGTGTTTGGTTTTCTGATTGCGAGCCTGAGTAAGCTGACACCCTTTCTGTTTATCATTGCGGCATTCACCTTTGTTTATTTATTTATGCCTAACACCAAAGTGCGCTTTAGAAGCGCCTTAGTGGGCGGTATTGTCAGTGGCGTGACCTGGCAGATGACGGGGGTTTTGTTCGCGTCATTTGTGATGAGTTCTGCTCAATATGAGGCAATTTACTCTGGCTTTGCGGTGGGCATCGTATTGCTGATATGGCTATATATTTGTTGGTTGATACTGCTTTTGGGGTCAAGTATTGCGTACTATGATCAGAATTTTAGTGGTATCACTCGCAGCTATGATGTCAAAGTCTCGGCAGAAGTTTCAGAACGTTTAGCTTTAACGATTATGGAAGAGGTAGCGAGGCGTTATGACCGATCAGAAGCGCCTATCACTCAGCTACAACTTGAAGAGCTCTTGCCGGTCCCTCCAGTGTTGACTCGCGACGTATCTGATAAGCTGTTAAGGCAGTCTATTTTGATGGTTGCAGGCGAGAGTGGCGACGCTATAGTACCTGCGACTTCATTAGATAAAATCTCAGTGCTTGATGTTATTAAAGCCGTGCGAGTTGATGAAGAGAAACTGATGGAGAGGTTGAGGCGTAATACTTCTTTGACGGTATTTCATGAGTCTATTGATCAGGTATTGGAGCATCAGTTTAAAGATATGTCGTTACAGCAGCTGGTTAGGCAGCCGCTGTAACGTCAGTAACTAACGCGCTTAGCCAGATAGGCGCGCTAGCATGCTGCAGCGTTCATGTATCATCGACTCATAAGAGCGAATTGTACCGAAAGTTGGTTTAGAGCGGTGCGCTTCAGCTAATTCGAGTTTTTGAATAAGGTGATTAACTTCTTCTAATAGCTGTTTTCTTATTTGATTTCGCTTTTTAACTTCACTACCTAATCGTATTTGACAAAGGTCGCTTGCCATTTCTGTCTCCTGGATATAACCAGATTAATCATGCGTTAACAAAATAAATAAAATATAACAAAATTTAACATTTCATATAAAAGTTAAGTACATCAATACATATAAGTCAAAAACTTATAAAAATTTTTATAAAAACTTATTATCTTGTTGTATTTAAAGTTATTTACTAATGATTAAGCACTAAAGACAAATATTAATTGGGCGACACCTGCACCAAAGCCTAGTGCGGCACCGATAAGAATAAGCTTTACCTCATCCTCTTGAAAGCAAGGCCTGAGAAGATCTTGGAACTCCTCTGATGTTAAGTTTTCCATGCGCTCTCGCATGATCTGCTCAACTACCTCGGCTCTTTCGTTATTAAAGACTGGGTCAGTAAAAGCGCTCGCGGATATGTCGATCGCCTTTTCACCTACCTGATGCTTGAGGTGAGCAAAGCCTTTTGGGCCAAAGGCGATTTGGGTTAGTGGCTTTGATAAACCGGCGGTATCGTCAACAATGGGTTTAATGTGCTTTTTAACCATGTTTTTAGCCCTGTCTGCATTAGGGCCGTTCATTACTGCGTTGATAATATTGCCGATAGTGAGTATTTCATGAGTGATAATGCTACAAAAAGATTGAGCAACTGCTTTTTGCCGTTTCAAAAACAGACCTTGAAGTTCGATACCCATTATTTTAATTGGGTTTAAAGGGCGAAAAATAACATTGAGCGCAATCCAGTTAGTGGCGTAGCCGACGATAAGACCTGCAACAGGTAGAATCCACCAGTTCTTAAAGAAGTACCAGACCACCATTTGTATAAGGCCAAAGAAGAAACCAAGCCATGCGCCTGAGTTGATGATGAAGCGAAACTCTTTGTCGCCACACTCTAAAAATATCCGATTAAGCAGCACTTTATCTTCGGCTAGTTGATTGATTACCATCCCTTTGATGTCTAAAAGTTCCTCTATATTATTGGCAAGGTCTTCGACTAGGTTGTCTACAAGCTCCGGGGCGCTCTTACTCACGCGATCATAGACCATCTGACGCATAGGGGTGGGTAGATTTTCCCAAAACGTCGCGTGCTCTCTAAGCATTAATTCATCAACGTATTCTTCAACTCTAGGCTCGACCGTTTCTATGATATGAGACGCGAGTACGTTCGGATCAATTTGACCGAAAATTTCACTAACCGTGCCAATTTTAGAAATAGTGGCGTCAACACTGATGGCTGCCATCTTTCGTGCTTTAGAGGGGATGATGCCTTGCCAGCCAAAAAACGGGCGGATACCGACAAATTCTAGCGGCAAGAAAGTGAGTTTGATGGCAAGCCAATTGGTCGACCACCCAATAAGCCCTGCAATAAACGGAATACTTATGTACTTCCAAAATTCAGGGTTTTGTAATAAGTCCATCATCAGTTTATCTAGCCTCTTAAATGCAAAAGAAAATGACGTAGTTGCATTTAATCTTGGAGTTATATGTAGGGTATCTAGCATAGGCTAGATAAGTTTATTCGAAATAATTTAACTAATGTTTAAAAGTGAACATTTTTGGCACGTATGTATTATATCTATGGAAAATCGATTGGAAAGGCAAGCTGATACAATTTGTAACAAAACACGGATTAGCTCACATTTTGTGCACTTTTAAAGGTTACATTTATCGATAAAATAAAATGATACTCACAGTTGACAATACGAGATAAATATCCATCTTTAAAAAAGTGATTAAATGTCATTTTTCAATGTTGACATTTATAACCTGTTGATTTTTATATCTTAAACGTCTCGGTCTATTTTTCGGCCAATTTGACACAACCCCATATAAGACAAGGCTAAGCGACAGTTTCCCAAAATTTATTAACAGAGTTATCCACATATTATCTCTCTATAGCAATATATATAATTATATCTATATATGACCCTTAATATATGGCGTTTAGACATTCCCATTAAATATTATATAACTATTTAATGTACTAATTTCATTACTCTAAGCTGCATATTAAATGATCAGCCTGCCTGGAGGTTACTTATTTTCTAGAGCCGGAACTAATGATTGTTAGTTATGCACAACCTTACTAACAGAATCTGTGGGTAACTTAATAATTTGAGACGCAGCTTTTCAGAAATATAAAACAAAGAGGGCCTTTCCTTTGGCGGAAAGTCGACTCAAACTACAAATTTCTTGTCGTAAAGCACGTCGCCGGTGACTTCAGCAATGAAAGAAGAGCGGACTAAATCATGGGACAGAAAAGTGCCAGTTCAAGACACTGGCGCTTGCTGCAGGTTTGGCCAGATATTTCTAGTTTTGAACTTTCTCGTTATATCTCAAATTGGTGGAAAGCGGACATATGGAACATTTCTAGTCTGGCAATATTTTCTTAATCTCTATGGTATGCTTTTAAGCAGTAACAGAGGTACCTTAAGAAAGGATAATTAGGCTTAAAAATGTTACTCTGCCCCCAATTATTAAGGCAACTTATTTTCTAGATGGACTTTACGAGACATAGGAAGTTAGACAGTGCGAACAAAAATACTCATCATATTCTTAACTATCACTTTTCTTCAAGGGTGCGACAACTCAGAAAAACAAGCACGCTTGCTTCTAAACCAAGCGATAAAAGACTGGGACGAAGGAGAAATCACCTTCGCTGAACGAAAGTTTGAGTTGATTGAAACAAACTATTTGGAAACGTCCGTAGCGACTGAGTCAATTAAAGAGCGCTCACAGCGAAAACAAAAATATAAAGCGAAATACAATCCTGTGCTAGCAAAAAGGGCAAATAGAGGTCAATTTTCCAGGAAAGTTTACCAAGCTATTGAGGCGTTCTTCGAAGCAAACGGGGCGTACCCCGAGAATCTCAATACAATAGAACCCAAAGATGTCTCAGACTCTGCTAAATACCTATCGCTATGCAGTTATGACAGGGCGTTATTTAACTACGGCTATCAGCTTAACTGTAAAGCAGCAGATACAGCCTACAAGAGCGAAGCCTTATCCAACCTCCATCGAAGCACAGGGAAAAATAGCTCAACAAGTAAAAAACAGATAAAAGTAATCGATGATTTTCCACAAGCCAACAGGACCTGGGGAGACAAGTTTAACCCTAATAATGACATCCCATCAAAAGGGTTTAGGGCATATTATTTCGATACCAGTGAACCGACCCAGGTAATTGCCCGAGAGCTAGTTGATGGCGTGAAAATTAACTATATCTACAATAAATTCCAGAATATCAGATCACAAGACTTCGGGGCATATTGGGTCGGCACAGTAAAGCTTGATAAAAGTGAAACGAAGCAGATCGCCATTAGTCAAAGCTGGGCGAAAACAAGACTGATTATTGATGGTCGAATAGTGTATGAGGGCGGGTCAGATAAGGAAATATTGCTGACCCTTGCAGAAGGGAATCATCTCGTAGAAGTTGAATATGTGAATAATTGGCATACAACTGAGTTTTCGGTATCGTTTATCGATCAAGTGGAAAAACTTACGCCGGCAGAAATTGAACAGCGTTTGAAATCGAACTTGCTTGGTGACTATGAAATATACTATGCGGGTTTATATGAGAGTGATAAGAAAGACCTGTCAGTTGTTTTGAATATGGAAAAAACCTCAAAACAAATTGTATTGTTTTTAGGCTCTTACAGTTCTATTCAATGGCATATCTCCAATCCTTTCGATGTTGATATTAGAGCAGTCGTTTATGGTTCCTACAGTCCAGGAACTACCGTTGTTGGTGATATTAATCCGGAGACCCTTTTATTAGTTGCAAATGGTCAAATTGGTTCACATAGCGCACAACGAAAATGCAGTTGTGTCGGTAGCCATTTTCATTGTGAAGGACGTAGCTTGATGTCCACAAAGAACACCGTTGAAAAGATGGGTAGATCAAAATTAACGGGCTTTTCCGGCAAGTATTCAGCTGGCTCTTTGCGTATACCTGAAGTTATTGTCAATTCGCGTTATCTAGAAGATTTGGAACAAGAAGCGAAAGAAGTTGATGTCGCAAGGCAGTCATGTAAGAAACAAACCGATCCGAATTTTGAAAATATGTTTGATGGTAAATAGGGATAATATATTGAATTGGCTGTCAGTTGCCAGCCCCATCACTTTCATTTGTAATGAAAAATACCTCTGTAATTTGGTACTGACTTTATGTCTGCTTCTCTCACATTCCAGATGTAACTGATTAGGCCTATATTGACCTGATTATCTATGCTTCGCTATAAAAGCTGAGCGTCTACTTTGCGGACTTTTTAGCCATGTTTACGTGTCAGCTAAGACGCCAAAGTTAATGGGACTTAACCCATGACTTTAGGTCAGCTTCAAGCGGGAAAGAGACATCACGCCTCACATTTCGAGTTATTAACATCAGACCAATAAGGCCGACGCTAACCCTGCAATATAGCGTCGGCGCTGTCTATTTTGTCGACTAACTTGGCAATTGCTGAAGTAAAGCCAACCTTCATTATAGTTTTTCCGTTCCCGTCTTTTAGACGCCCTGTTTTGCTTGTTGTCCAACCGTTATCTTCTAATAATTTGGGAGACGCAGCGTATCTTAGCGCCTCTATTTCGGTCACAGATAACAAGCTCTCTAATGGATTTCGAGCTTTATCAGAAACAGTAGATATTTCCTCGCTTCTACAATCTATCGTAATGTTGCACTGTGCTTTTAGCAGTCTATTTTCGGCCATAAATCTATTACGCTCGGCAATAATTGTCCCCACGATTGCTCTAAGTGCAGGGTCTTCTATCCGTCTAAGCAAATCCTCAGCTTTATTCGGAAGACGCGATTTGGATATTGAAGGTTTTTTAGTATTAGTACCTTTTGATTCAGCCCAGGCTTCAATTAACCTTCTATAATCAGATCCGCCTTTGTTTCTTATTGATTGCTCTGAAGGGCCACCTGATGAATGTGATAGTTTGCCGATACTGGCAATAGAATAATCTGGCCTCGTCTCTTCAGATTGCCCTTCAAGAATCTGATAAATAATATCGAGAGAGCGCTGCTTTCTAGAATTCGAATTGGCCTTCAGATCAGCCAAGACTGTAGAGGGATTAATTGTAAATTCGACATCATTACTCATAGTCTTTATTTTCCACTATTTGTTTGTTCCTCGATTCGACAAGTCGATCACTAATTGACGCCATGTCAGAAATACGAAGTATTGGAGAGCCATACGCAGTCTCTAAAGCCGTTATCCCTTCATCCATAGTGCCTGCGCTATCAAGTGACTCTGAGGCTTCAATTAGTCCAGAGACGATCCGCATGCCTTCAGATTGATGTCTTTCAGGGCATAGCTTGTTAGCAAGAGCTCTCATAAAGGCATTCCCCATGATGATCTGCATTTTCTCATCCATTTGCATAAAAATAGGTGCGAACCCGTCTCTTATGAGGGCTGTATTGAGAGCATTTGAGCGTTTATGTAGAGCGGGTGTCTTTCTTATATCGTCTTCCAACTGAGGGTAAATTTCTGCATCCAGGCATATTTCTGAGATCTGCCATAATTCAGAGTCGGCCTCGATCAAACTCATTGTCTGTTTAATATCTGAAGTGTAGTGGTACGGTGAATTTGGTCACGTAATAAGAGGTGTTAGAATGCACACAAATCATTACGGTGACAACATGACTAAGACAAACAGACCGAGATTCAACCCCGAGTTTAAAGTCGAATGTGCTCAGCTCGTTTTAGACCAAGGATATTCCGTTCGTGAAGCTGCTGAGGCAATGAATGTCGGTAAATCTACGCTCGATAAATGGGTCAGAAAGTTAAAGGCTGAGCGCGGTGGAGAGCTAACTACTGGCAAACCTATCACTGAAGAACAGCGTGAAATTGCTGAGCTAAAGAAACAAGTAAAGCGCCTAGAGATGGAGAAAGACATTCTAAAAAAGGCTTCAGCTCTCTTGATGTCAGACAGCATGAACGGTTTGCGTTAGTCAGAAAACTTAAGGGAGCCAGAAGCATCAAAGACTTGTGCAAAGTATTTCAGGTGCATCGCAGTAGTTATCATTATTGGAGCAGTAGAAAGAAAAACATTAAGCCTGAGAAAATTAAGCAGTTAGCAGAAGTAAGGCGCATTCATGGCCTCAGTAATGGCTCAGCAGGTGCAAGAACCATAGCAACCATATCTTCAACTGAAGGCCTGCCTATGAGCCGCTATGTTGCTAGTAAGCGCATGAAAGAGCTGAAGTTAGTGAGCTGCCAGATGCCGGCTCATCGCTATAAAAAGACAGGTAATGAGCACTTGGCGATTCCAAATACGTTGAATAGGGAGTTCACCGTTGATAGACCGAATCAGGCGTGGTGTGGGGATGTTACCTACGTTTGGACAGGAAAGCGTTGGTCATATTTGGCCGTTGTCTTAGATTTATATGCAAGACAAGTCGTGGGCTGGACCATGTCTCATTCTCCCGATAGCGAGTTAACCACAAAGGCTTTGCGCCTGGCTTTTGAGGCAAGAGGAAGACCAAAAGGTTTAATGTTTCACTCAGATCAAGGCTGTCATTACACTAGCTTAAAGTTCCGACAAACATTGTGGCGCTTACAAATAAGACAAAGCATGAGTCGTCGCGGAAACTGCTGGGACAACGCGCCTATGGAAAGATTTTTTCGAAGCTTTAAAACAGAATGGATGCCATCAACAGGCTATCAATCATTTACTGAAGCGAGACCGGAAGTGTCGCGATACATAATCGATTATTACAGTCGCTATAGACCACATACTTTTAATGGCGGGTTAACACCTGCTGAAGCTGAGGCAAGATATAAACTTGCCTCTTAACTTGTGACCAGATTTAGTTGACCACTACAGCCAGATAATATAGATATTCGTTCCATAACTTTAGAAAAAGCCTACCTACGTCTGATGGGAACCAATGAAGCTGTATAAAAAAATCCTTATGGTCACTTATTCTATTCTTCCAACCAACATGTTGTGTGCCAGTTATTCGATTACGGGAAGTAAGTGCATATTTTTCCCTTAAGTAGGCAGCTCTATTTGTACTTCCTTTAGAACTTTTCCATCCATCCGGTGCCAGGCCATCTTCAGGGTGATATAGCCTCACATTGCCTTTCTTCTCATCGTTATGATCGTAGTGAACATCTTGGACCCACAAATGCAATGAATCACTGATCCTGCAACCAGTGAAATGCATCATCAAGATAATGAGCTGGTTCCTAACAATGACTCTTCTATCTGACGCACCGCCGATACCTTCAAGAAAGAAACGACCGAAAAGAGGTTCTGAAAATGCAATTGCATCACTCGACGTCGCCATTAATTGTCTGCCGCTAATGCTTCGAACCTTATTTACTGTATCGCTAATACTGCGATCCTTAATGTGACCAAGAAAGTCATTATGCGAACGTCTAAACCAAGCAGCGTAATTGAGCCTCTTTTCGAAACTATCAGCCTCACGCAAAGGATTCATATTGTTAACGTTATGATTCTCACTAAGCCAATCTGTTAATCCAGAAATAGCGTTGATGACTCCATTGGTAGTTTTATTTCTTGAGGGGAGCCAATAAAGATTTGAAGGGTCCAGACCATTATCACCAATGGTTCCTTCATACAGGGCCAGCGTAAATGATTGGAAGAGCTGAACTGGATCATGGAAGCAATGCTTGTTTGCTTCCATGTATTGCATCAGCAGATAAGTTGAATGTGTAACTTTAGTCATCCAACTCACACTTCTGTCATGCCTGTGGGTTAGCAAGTAATCCAACAACGGTTTTAAAACACCATGTTCTGTAACTAGAACAGGAAGCCAGCATTCAACACCTGAATTATCAGTGATGACTCTTACTTTCACTTTTACTGGCGTAACCATTACAACCTACATTCTAATTATATTTATTATAGATAATGCTATAGGTATCACCTTATATCAACTAGAATTCAAGCACTAAAAATACTCTTTTGAGTATGATTATTATGTTTTAATCCGCTATACATTTAGAATATGTGGGTAACTCGATAACTTGTTATATTTGTTGATTTTCAGGTTCTATAGGCCGCTTTTACGAGGAGGTTGGCGGCACGTTAGCCCTGTGCCGCTAGTGGCTTATTTTTGAATAAAATACGGTTAAATATCGCTTTTACTCAAAAAATGGCGATGAAAAATAATTTTCCCATCTTCGATTAAGGACAATATGACGGGTATGACAATCAGTACGAGTAGCGTCGCGAAAGCAAGGCCAAATGAAATGCTAACTGCCATAGGTATTAGAAACTGAGCTTGAAGTGAAGTTTCAAAAAGTAACGGTGTTAAGCCGGCAATAGTCGTGAGTGATGTTAACATTACGGCTCTTAGCCTGAGGCAAGCGGCATCAATAACGGCTTGTTTAATTGCGAGTCCTTTTGAGCGTAGTTCTTGGTAAAAGGTAACCAGAATAATGGCATCGTTGATCACAATACCTGACAGCCCGAAAAAGCCAAACAGTGAAAGAATGGTAAGGTCAATATTCAGCAATGCATGGCCGAACACGGCCCCTGTGAGACCAAATGGAATGGCCACCATAATGGCAAAGGGCCAAGTATAAGACCCAAACACCCAGGCTAAGATAAGATAAATGAGTGCAAGCGCAATGAGTGCGCCATTTTTCATATCACTGCCTGTTTCTCGTTGTTCTTCGGCTTTCCCTTTCAAGTCGACGCTAAGACCATACCTGGCAGATAACTCAGGAAAAAAACTACCCTGCATCTCTTCCAATATAATATTCGCGTTGTTCACTGTGGTGTCCACCTCGGCGGTAATGTGGATGCCTAGATGACCATCTGTATGCCTAAGCAGCTCTAATCCTTTGCGGCTAGTAAGGTTCACTATATTGCTTAATGGCGCGCTACTGCCGTTAGGGGTGATAATAGGGAAGGTTTCAAGCGTTGCATAACTATCTCGCTCTTCATCAGGTAAGATCACTCTGACTTCAACTTCCTCATTATTATCATAAAATATTTGAATCAGTTGCCCGTCAAACGCGGCTCTTAACTGGTTGCCAACATCAGAAACAGTGATACCTAGCGCGTTTCCGAGGGGTGTCAGATCGTAAATAAATTGTTGCTTACCGTAGGGAAGGTCATCTTGAACATTGCTGATGCCCGTATAACGGCTTAGCTTGTCGCTGACCTCTTCTGCGGCGGCTTTAAGTTCTGTTGGTGGGATTCCTGATAGGAATATATCGATATCTTTTCCTGGTGAACCGCCTTTAGGGCTGGTAACGCTGAGCTGCTCAACACCATCAGGCATATTCATTGCAGATTCCCAAGCATTAACAAATTCGGTATTTGTCACTTCTCGAAGGTCGGGGGAGGTTAGTTCTGCTTGAACAGAGGCATACTGATCGCCTGACGAATAATTCATGCCGCCATCAAATGTGGCTGTGTTTATCCTTAGCACGCTGTGCATCAGGATGTCGGTGTCTGACTTTAATGCTTGGTTGGTATTTTGCAGTTGTTTTTCCATTTCCAAGCCAAAGGCGCGGACTTTTTCGGGTGGTGTGCCTGCTGCAAATTTCACACTGGCGATTAATACTTTGTTATCAGGCGACGGGAAAAAGGTAAATTGAATTCGGCCACTGGCGATGAGTGATATGGCTAAGGCAAGCGCACATATGGCCAGTAATACTGTAGTGAGGCGGTTTTCCATCGCCGTAGTTACTAGCGGGCGAAATCGAAGGTCTCTGAATCGAGTAAAGGCATCATCCAGTTTAACGCGAAAAGGCCCTGGAGCTTTATGGTGGCTATTATGAAAGCTATGCCTTAAATGGCCAGGTAAGATTAAAAAACTTTCAATTAATGAGGCGATAATAACGCAGATTATAACTAGAGGAATTGCACTGAGGATGTTTCCAATAATGCCACTCACCATCATTAATGGTAAAAAAGCCGCAATCGTCGTAAGGGAAGAGGATACGACCGGTATAAACATCCTTCGAGCTCCCCCTTCAGCTGCCTGAAGTGAGCTTTCGCCTGTTGTGTAGTGGGTAAGGGCGTCTTCACCTACTACAATGGCATCATCAACAATGATACCTAGCGCCATAATCAGCGCAAATAAACTGACCATGTTGATACTGCCGCCGGCGAGGTAGAGCACTGCTAGTGTCCCCATAAATGAGACAGGAATACCCCACGCAACCCAGAATGCAACACGGCCATTAAGAAATATAAATAATATACCGATGACCAGCATTAAACCGCCCAGTCCATTTTTTAACAGCAAATCTATACGCTCTTCAACCAGAACGTAGGCTTCGTTAAATGCGTGTAATTCTGTACCGGGTGACAGTCTAGGTTTTGCACTATCGAGCCATTGATGCAGTATCTCTGCGGCTTTTAGCGTATCGGCATTTTCCGTACGCATTATTTTCATTAAGATTGCAGGGTTGCCTTTATAAAATACTTCGACTTGGTTGTCTTTTGATCGCTGATCGATATCGGCAATATCATCAAGGGTGAGTTTCTGGGTATTTTTAGAGGTGAGTATGGCGAGTGCTTGAAACCCTTTATCGGTACGCCGCTGTTCAAGGCTTCGAAGCTCTCTGGCGACTTCATTTTTGCCGCTGGTACCTGCAGGGATATCCTGGCTTTGGTCTTTAATTAATCGTCCAATTTGAGGGAGCGAGAGTTTTAATCGCTCGATTGAATGACTTGGAATCTGGATGGCGATTTCCTGTTCTGGTAAGCCAGTAAAGTCAACTTTTGCAATGCCTTTGGCTAAAAGCTCTCTTTCAAATTGGTAGGCGAGAGGACGTAATTCGTCGAGAGAGTTATTAGTGGTCAGTATGAGGGTCGCGACATCTTCGTTGCGCACAACTTTGGTGACTTTGGGCTCTTCAGCTTCTGAAGGTAAGTTTCTAACTAAACCGACAAACTCTTTGACTTGGTCTAGTGCCAAGCCCATATCACTGCCTTCATCGTACTCAAGAATAATGGTTGAAAAGCCTCGGCTTGATACCGACCGCATCTCTTTGACGAAGTCTAAGTTTTTAAGTTCTTGCTCTAGTGGTGTGGTGACCGAACGGGCAATATCTTCGGCTGTCGCGCCCGGCCAGACAACTCTGACGGTAATATAATCTAAGGTGAAGGTGGGTAAGAACTGAGTGTTAAGACGGCTAAGCCCAATAATACCGGCCAGCAGCATGATGAACATTAATAGGTTAGCCGCAACTTTATGCTGAGCAAATCGCCCGATCATATCTTGTTGTTGAGGGATGCTCATGAACTAGGCTCCCTGACAGTTACTTTTAAACCATCGATCGCATTAGGGAGCTGTGTGGTAATAAAAGGCTCACCGGATGCTAACGGGGTCTCTAAAATAAGGCGTTGTTGCCCATTTTTATCAAAATAAGCCCCTATAATAGAGGCTTTTACAGAAACAAGCCGTTGGTCTTTAACGCTATAAATTCGATCAGTTCCATAAACAGCTGAAATGGGTGCCGTAATGGCTGTGTCTAGAGGAGGGAGGTTGAGTACAAGCTTAACTGAGCCTCCAATAATAAAGGGGGGGTTATCGCTAGTGGCCTTAAATAATCCATCAACGCCTCCCGAGCCCGCGTTAGTTTTGCCCGATAGACGGCTGAGTATGAGCGTTACGTCCTCACCATAAATTGAAACCGTTGCTTCAAGTGGGGCGCCTGCTTTAAGTGAAGATTGAATCAGGCTTATAGACTTGTCTGGTATCTGGGCGCGTACTTCAATCTGGCTGCTATCATAAAGCTCAACGATTGGCTCACCAAGGCGTACTCTACCACCGGGGGATACATTTACACGGATGATTTGGCCATTATAAGGAGCGGTGACGTTGGTTCTAGCCAAGTCTAGTTCTGCATCTGTTACATCAGCCTTAGCGCGAGCAAGATTGGCGCTTAATTGATTGATCCTGCTGTTATGGTCTGAGATGCTGAGCTGGCGGCTATTAACTGATAAGGCTTGTTGTTCTAGTTTGTTACTGGCGTTGTCGATTAATTCTTGGGATGTAAGGTTAGATTTTTCTAGTTTTCTTTGCCGTTCAACTGATCGCTTAGCAATATCTAAAAGTGATTGCTCGCTCTTTAGCGCGACTAAATCTGACTGATAGCGGTTGTTTTCAGCCATGATTAACGCTTTTATCTCGACAACATTGGCTTGTTTTTGTTGTAGGTTTAGTCGTGCCTCAACGTCGTCAAGCTCGACTAATATATCACCCTTAGTGACATAATTTCCTTCTCGAACAGGTACCCGAAGTACATCAGCGTTTATCGCTGCCGAAATTTGTGTCATGTAGGGCGATTCAATGGTTCCGAGTAGCTCTAGCTGTGGGTGCACCGGTGCTCGAGTGGCGATCTCTGTACTAACCGCCCAAGACTTTTCGTCCTGCTCTTTAGTTTGTGGAACTGGGCGAGAGGCCATGAGAACGAACATTATCAACACTGTAATAGCGACAATTATCAGTGGCAAGAAACGTTTAATTAGGGCCTTTGTTTTGGATGTTTGTTCCATTTTTTATTATCCTAGATTGTGTTTCTTGGTGTTGGGTGTGTTCGTATGTGACTGCTAGAAATTCCGTCCTTACTATGAAGAGGATCGTCACTATTAACGGTTAAAATCACCCCATAACCACTGAATAATTGACAAGGCTGCTACCGGCGCAGTTTCTGTTCTAAAAACGCGAGGCCCAAAAGTGGTCGCGACAAACTGCTGATTGATCGCCATGTCTATTTCAGACTTTGAAAGCCCACCTTCCGGGCCAATGAGTAAGCATACTTTTTCGGGTTGCTTGATATCGGTAATTTGCTGCGTAGTACGGTGGTGGAGCACGAGCCCTAGCGTGTCGTCTGGCTTGCTGCTAACCCACTCATCAAGAGAGGTGACTGGGTTAATGATGGGGATTTTAGATCGACCACATTGCTCTGCTGCACTGATCGCTATTTGCTGCCATTGTTTGACTCTTTTTTCTTCCCTGTCACCTTTCAACTTTACTTCACAACGCTCGCTTGTCAGGGGTGTTATTTCGGTTGCGCCTAATTCTGTGCTTTTTTGAATCATGTAATCCATTCGATCGCCGCGAGACATGACCTGACCAATATGAGTCTCAAGAGGCGATTCTGACGCTACTTTGATTGTACTGTCGATTACGACCGTGACGTGCTTTTTAGTGACGTCAGAAATACTCGCAGTGTAATCATTACCGCTGCCATTAAATAATATCAGTGATTGATCGGGCTTCATGCGAAGCACTTTGCCTACATGGTTTGCGGCGGCAGAATCGAGCTCGATAGTCGTACCTTCAGTGAGCTCTGTGGCGGTATAGATTCGAGGTATTCTCATGCTGTTTTTTCTTAGGCTTTAATTGAATAAGTGTATAACGAGTTGGATATAGACTTTACAGGATAACCCAGTCAAAAGTGAAGAAAATTTATACAAAGCCCATAGAGTAACCGTGATGAAAGGAGGCGCGACTGGAATCAAGGAGAGATAGGCAATCCTTGACACCAGTAGCTAACATTAAAATGCGATTTTTTCTTGGTCACTTAGGTTCAGGTTGTCCCATATATTTAAACTAGGCTCTGCCTGATTAAGTGTGTAGAAGTGCAGGCCTGGTGCGCCTTCATCGAGCAAACGCTCACACATTTCAGTCACCACTTCTTCACCAAACTTTTTGATGCTGTCTATATCATCACCGTAAGCTTCAAGCTGCTTACGAATCCAGCGAGGAACTTCTGCACCACACATATCACTAAACCGTATAAGGTTTGAGTAATTGGTTATGGGCATAATGCCAGGTACGATCGGAATATCGATCCCCATGGTTTCTGCACGATCTACAAAGTAGAAATATGAATCTACGTTATAGAAGTACTGCGTGATCGCACTGTTGGCGCCGGCATCTACTTTACGCTTGAAGTTGATCAGATCTTGCTCTGCGTTCGCCGCTTGTGGGTGAAACTCAGGGTAAGCGGCAACTTCGATATTAAAATGGTCACCACTATGCTTACGAATGAACTCAACTAAATCGTTGGCGTATCGCAGTTCGCCATGAGCACCCATACCCGAAGGTAGGTCGCCGCGAAGCGCTACAATGCGTTGAATGTCGTTAGCTTTGTATAAGTCTAAAAGCTCAGTCAATGTTTCAGTGGTTGCACCGATACATGATAAATGAGGGGCTGTAGAGATACCTTGCTTGTGCAAATTAACTACTGTATTGATGGTGCGGTCTTGTGTAGAACCGCCTGCACCGTATGTTACAGAGAAAAAATCGGGATCACGTTTCGCCAGCTCATCACGGACGGCTTGAAGTTTTTCCATGCCCGCGGGTGTTTTCGGCGGGAAAAACTCAAAGCTGAAGCGCTGCTTAAATGGTCTTTGCGAATTCATGTGTTAATTCCTTGGGGAGTTTACCCTAATGGCACTTAGTTACGTTTATCATTCCCGCTTTCGCAGGAATGATAGCTATTCAGGGTTAATTCTAATTAGTACTTATAGCTTTCAGGCTTATATGGTCCATCAACCGGTACGTTGATGTAGTTTGCTTGCTCTGTTGTCAGGCGTGTTAATACTCCACCAAAGCCTTCTACCATATCTTTTGCTACTTCTTCGTCTAACTTCTTAGGTAGCACTTTAACGTAAAGGTTGGCTTCTTTTTCGTTTGCTGGAAGGTCTGCGAATTTCGCTTCCCACAAGTAGATTTGAGCAAGTACTTGGTTAGCAAAAGAACCGTCCATAATACGTGAAGGGTGACCTGTGGCATTCCCCAAGTTAACCAAACGACCTTCAGAAAGAAGAATTAAGTGATCGTTTTCAGCGGCATTACGAACAATCTTGTGAACCTGAGGCTTAACTTCTTGCCACTCCCAGTTTTCACGCATAAACGCCGTATCGATTTCGTTATCAAAGTGACCGATGTTACAAACAACCGCGCCGCTCTTAAGAGATTGAAGCATGTTCTTATCACATACGTTTGAGTTACCAGTAGTTGTTACTACAAGGTCAGTCTTTTGTAATAATGCTTTATCGATAGACGCAAGCGTACCGTCGTTAATGCCATCAATAAACGGAGATACCACTTCAAATCCGTCCATGCATGCTTGCATCGCACAAATAGGGTCGATCTCAGATACTTTAACAATCATGCCTTCTTGGTTAAGAGATGCGGCTGAACCTTTACCAACATCACCGTAACCAATAACCAATGCTTTCTTACCTGAAAGAAGGTGATCAGTACCACGCTTGATGGCATCGTTTAAGCTATGACGACAGCCGTACTTGTTGTCATTTTTAGACTTGGTTACCGCATCGTTTACGTTGATGGCAGGCACCTTCAACTCGCCTTTTTCAAGCATTTCTAATAGACGGTGAACACCGGTAGTGGTCTCTTCTGAAATACCGTGAATAGCATTAAGCATTTCAGGGTACTTGTTGTGAACCATTTCAGTCAGATCGCCACCATCATCAAGGATCATGTTAGCGTTCCATACATCGTTACCGTCTTTTTCAGCAAGAATCGTTTGCTCAATACACCACAAAAACTCTTCTTCAGTTTCGCCTTTCCATGCAAAAACAGGGATGCCTGCGGCTGCAATAGCGGCGGCTGCGTGATCTTGTGTTGAGAAAATGTTACATGAAGACCAACGAACGTCTGCACCCAAATCAACTAATGTTTCGATCAATACAGCGGTTTGGATCGTCATGTGAATACAGCCCATGATGCGCGCATCTTTTAACGGCTGTGCTGCTTTGTACTTACGACGTAATGCCATCAATGCTGGCATTTCACCTTCAGCGATGTCTATTTCACGACGACCCCAGCCCGCTAATGTGATGTCGGCTACTTTGTAATCTGTAAATCCTGCTTCAACTGCTGCGTTCATTGTTTTCTTACCTATATCTGTTTGTCATCCCTTCGAATAGGGTTTATAGACTTACTCGTCATCCCCGCGAAGGCGGGGATCCATTATTTGATAGGACTCCGAGCTATAAATCCCACTAACGCAGGAATAACCGGAGACCTTAGTATTTGTTAATCTAAAGACCTGCCGCCGCTTTCAATGCCGCCGCCTTGTCAGTATGTTCCCAAGTGAATTCTGGCTCAGTACGACCAAAGTGACCGTATGCTGCCGTCGCACGGTAGATTGGGCGACGGAGATCTAGCATATCGATGATGCCTTGTGGACGCAGGTCAAAGTGCTCACGAACCAAGCTTTCGATTTTTGACTCTTCGATTTTGTTAGTGCCAAAGGTGTTGATCGCAATAGACGTTGGCTCAGCAACCCCAATCGCGTAAGACACTTGAATTTCACAACGGTCAGCTAAGCCCGCAGCAACGATATTCTTCGCGACGTAACGGCCTGCGTAGGCGGCTGAACGGTCAACTTTTGATGGGTCTTTTCCTGAGAAGGCACCACCACCGTGACGCGCCATACCACCATAGGTATCAACGATGATCTTACGGCCAGTCAAACCACAGTCACCCACAGGTCCACCAATAACAAAGTTACCGGTTGGGTTGATGTGGAATAAAGTGTCGTTGTGTAGCCATTCTGATGGCAATACAGGCTTAACAACTTCTTCTAGAACTGCGTCACGTAAATCACCTAAAGAGATACCTTCGTCGTGTTGTGTTGAAAGTACAATTGCATCAATCGCTACTGGTTTGCCGTTTTCATAACGTAGCGTCACCTGGCTTTTAGCATCTGGACGCAACCAAGGTAAAACACCTTTTTTACGTAACTGAGCTTGACGCTCAACAAGGCGGTGAGCATAAAAAATAGGGGCCGGCATTAGTACTTCAGTTTCGTTAGTGGCATAACCGAACATGAGTCCTTGGTCACCCGCACCGAGGTCTTTATCGTTTGCTTCATCAACACCCATTGCGATATCTGCAGACTGCTTACCAATGGCGTTAAGTACAGCACAAGAAGCACCGTCAAAACCGACATCAGAGCTGTTGTAGCCGATATCTAAAATAACTTCGCGAACCAGATCTTCAAGATCAATGTAGGTACTGGTGCGAACTTCACCCGCAATCACCGCCATACCGGTTTTAACCATGGTCTCTACGGCGATACGTGAGTGCTTGTCTTCTGCAATGATGGCATCAACAATGGCATCAGAGATTTGGTCTGCCATTTTATCTGGGTGGCCTTCAGAAACTGATTCTGAAGTAAATAAAGAATATTCGCTCATTGTTTTTTCCTTACTTTAATAATGTGGTTCTATCAATGTGTGTTTAGGTTTATCAATCTGACTTTAAAGTGTTAACGCTTAATAAATTCTCTTACTTGAATCTGAAATCCGTTGCGAAGACCTATATATAAACTTTCGCCTTCTTCTAATCCCGCGTTTTTGGCCCATAGCGAAAGTTCTTCGCTTTCAAAACCCAACCAAAGGTCACCGCAGTTTTCTTTTACCCAATTCTGATCGTGGTGGCTAAGATCGCTGACCAACATAATGCCATCATCATTAAGCAACTTAGCGCAGTCTGTAAATATATCCCCAGGGCTCGGAATATGATGCAACACCATATTCAGCACGATGGCATCGACAGTAATATTCTCTTGTCGTGCTTTGCCGCTTTCACCTAATAAAAACTCAATATTGGTGAGGTTGTGTTCACTTGCATGTGCTTTTGCTTTATTCAGCATGCCTTCTGAATTATCGAGGGCGTAAACCTTGTTAAAGCGAGTTGAAAGCTCGTTTAAAAATGCACCTTCACCGGGGCCGATCTCCATCGCGCTAGCGTTATCAGCAAAATCATGGGCGTTGATTAAATCAACCACCGGTACAGCATACTGTTCAAATAGCGCAATCAGTTCTTGTTGCTCTTTGAACTTATCAGCATAACGAGAAAAGAAGGCTTGGGACTGTTCTGCCCGTTGTTCTTTAATTAAGTTAATGCTCTCTGCGGTAGTAGGCGATATTTCTGTTTGATCGATTATTGCGAACAGTGAATGGATTAACTCATCATTGATGCCATCGTCTTGTTTAATCGGGCGACGGTAAAATATTGAGTTACCTTCACGCTGAGTTTCAACAAGACCTGCTTTGTGCAGTACCTTTAGGTGATGGCTCATACCTGATTGGCGGCTATCAAAAATATTGCACAACTCCATCACGCCAAACGTATCTCGCTGTAATACACGCAGAATCTCGAGACGTAGCGGATCACCGCTAGCCTTTAATACCGGCGCTAAAGAAGACAGGCACTGAGTGACAGCAGGGCTTGGGTGCTCTGTGGTATTGTTGGCTGTCTCTGGCGAGATGGAGATAAGGTTATTTAACATGGAGGGCAGTTTATCAGTGGTTTTTGAAACACACAATATCTATATCAAATTATTTTGATATAGATATTGTGGTTGCGTGCCTGATCACGTTTTAAGAGGGAAGGGGGCTGATCGGACGCTTGAGTAGCGATGGTGTCGGTTACTTTTTGATCCGTTATGATTTATAATCCCCCTCAGCTATTCAGGAAGAATGGCATTCAGTGGTATCAGGTCAGGCTATGGCTTGTTAATACGTTGAATTTTAATGAAAAGAGGTTTCAATGCCTCTGACTCAAGGAAGAGTAACATGTCAAACCTCATGCCTTCGGTGCTGAATCAGCGGCACTGGGATGCTCGCTTAATGTTGTCTGTAGCGGGTATTAACGATCTGCTTCGGGTGGTCCATTTTGAAGGGCACGAAGCCATTTCATCACTTTATGAATACACCATCGATATCGCCTGTGAAAATAATGCGTTGTCACTAAATGATTTGATTGGCCGCCAAGCGACCTTTCAGATTAAAGATGACAAAGGGCATAGTCGCACCATTATGGGGGCCGTGTATGCAGTTACGCAGGGTTCTATTCAACGACGATTTTCATTCTACACTTTTACGTTAGTCCCTCAGTTTAAGTGGCTTCAACACCGGCACGGCTTTAGAATATTTCAAGATCAAGATGTCCCTTCAATGGTGCAGCAGGTATTTGATGAAGCCGGCCTTGATAGCCAGAGTTATCGCTTTGAGCTAAGCAGCCAATACCCACAGCGTGAATATTGTGTTCAGTATGACGAGCATGAATGGCATTTTGTGTCGCGTCTATTGGAAGAAGAGGGTATCCATTATCATTTTGAGCAGAGTGAGCGTCAGCCTGTGATGGTTATTTCAGATAACCCATCGTCGTTTCGTCTGTTAACCCCCAAAAGAGACATCAAGTTTCAAGGTAATAGCGGCCAAGCAGGGGATGAAGCAACCCTTCATGGGTTGAGCTGGAATCAGCAAGTCTCCCACGACCAAATAACGTTTAATGATTATAACTACGAAAAACCAAATCGCTCACTCCTATCAAGCTCACAAGAGATATCAACGTCTAAGCTAGAAAACTATCGCTTCCCCGGTGGCTATAAAAAGACAGAAGAGGGTAATAGGCGATCCAAAATCGAATTGGCAAGAAGCAAGGTGGCCAGTTGCAAGATAGAAGCAAAAGGTGATGTTTGTTTTTTAACTAGCGGTGCCGTATTTACACTTTCTCAACATCCGCGAGAAGATTTTAACACCGACTTTCTCATGACCTCTATTCAGCAAAGCGGAGATCAACCTCAAGTGCTTGAAGAGCAATCGGGTGGTGGGGGATATCAATTTCACACCACGGTTTCCTGTATCCCTTCTACCATGGAGTACCGACCTCAGCGGCGTCATAAGAAACCCGTTATTCAAGGCGCGCAGACAGCGGTTGTTTACGGTGCACCAGGCGAGTCTATTTATACGGATGAGTTAGGTCGCATTAAAGTCAACTTTCATTGGGAGCGAGAGAATAAGCGTTCCTGTTGGTTGCGAGTGTCACAGGCGTGGGCAGGAAACCAATGGGGCTCCGTTAGTTTGCCTAGGGTTGGGCAAGAGGTGATTGTTGATTTTGTTGACGGTAACCCTGATACCCCTCTGGTGACAGGTTGTGTTTATCATAGTCTGCACAAGCCTCCTTACCCATTACCTGACCATAAGACCCGCACAACTTTTAAGAGTCAGAGTGTACCTGCTGGGGGCTTTAATGAGCTCAGAGTGGAAGACAAAAAAGGCCATGAGCAAATCTTTGTACAAGCTCAAAAAGATTTTGACCTGAAAATCCTTCAAGACCACAAAATCCATGTCGGTGAGAATCGTCATTCTATCGTTGAGCAAGACATGTTTGAGCAGGTAAAAGGCGAGTTAAACCAACGTGTCGGCGGCGATATTAAAGTGCAAACGCAATCGGGGCATCATTTAACGATTAAAGGGGATCGGCAGGAGAAAGTAGCAGGCTCTATAAAACAGCAGGCAGGCGGTGATATACATATTAAATCGGGCAGTAAAGTGGTTCTGGATGCCGGTGTTGAGCTCACTATTCAGGCCGGCGGTGCCTTTATAAAACTAAGCCCTGCAGGGGTGCAGATTCAAGGCGCCACTATTAACTTGAATGGCGGTGGTAGCGCAGGGCCAGCCAGTGCGGCATCTCCTAAAGCACCCTCGCCAGCGATTCAAGTTGTTAGAGAGGGGGCGGGTAAACAGACTGAAATAAATCCAGAAAAAGCCCCCTTTGAAAGAGGCGAATTAGCATTTAAAGAAGGGGCTCAGTCTACGATTAACAAACGAGTGCACTTAAAGGCATTAGTCGCGAATGAGCAGTTACTCGCCGATGAGTGTATGCGAGACGAAAACGGCCAGTGCGCAAAACAAACCTGTACCTGTGTTGCGGGCTAAGGAGTTGTTAATGTCATCATTAAAAAGCGATCCGCAGCTAGCGGCACTCGGCCTACCTGAAACAGATGCATTTGATTATCTGTTGATTGACGGCATCAAAATGGAACCTGTGTTGAAATGGGTATATCAGCATATTGATAACCCTGAGTGGTATCCCTTATATAAAAATACGCGCTATCAAGATGTCATTGATCTCAGCCCTTGCTTGGTAAAAGTGTCAATAGATTCAGATATCCCTTATTTGTTTGAGAGCGAATTAGGCCCTAAAGGCTCGGCCATTTGGGTGCGATCACCTTATGAGCTTGAAGTGTTGGGTTCTACCTTGAGCCGATTACTGTGGATTACCACCGAGGGTGGACGGTATCTCCATTACCGTTTTTATGACCCTACTTCGCTTTCTCGATTAATACCCGCACTCACGCCAGACGAGTGCGCTGAACTCTACCGTGGCATTGAAAGTATTACATGGTTTAATGCTCAGCAGCAGACATGGCAAAAAATGACACTATCCATACCAGAAGCACCGCTTCTGCAATCCTCTGGCGTGGTATTTAAACCACAATGGCTAGATGCGATATTGACGGCGAATGAATAACCCAATATCGGATAATCACTAACAACATTGATCACATAGCAAGGATGCTAAATGACTAATATTTGCAAAGAAAGCCCAGCGATTACATCGGGAATCGCACCTGCCGCCTGCGAAACGGAGTGGACAGATCTTGTCCATGTTACAGGTGATAACATGCAAGTGTATTGCCTCACCCAAGGTCAAATCAAAGAACTTGAGAACGAAGAGAGTTTTGTATCAGCCCCCATTAAAAATTTGTTGGATGCCTATTCACAGTCAAATAAAACGATCATCGATGTTAAAAAGAAGACTTGGGAATCACTCAAAGAAGAAAAGTTAATCCCGCCCTTAGTGCCTTCTTCAGGCTTAACGCCATTAAAGCGCTATGAAGCGCAGGCTACATTGGCTAAACATCGCTATGAACGACAGCTTAACAGATATAAAAGAGTAAGCAGCGATGTCTACATTATCGAAAAAGAGCTACAGCACGGACTCTTAGCGCCAGAAACGCGTGGGTTTTATATGCGCTATTTAGCAACATTGCAGCAAACGCGCTTAGATTTAGGCGCGAATCTCGATAACTTAAAAGAAACGCTAACACAAAAGCAAAAAGTGTTAAGCCGTGAAGAGGGCAGAATTAGCAAGCTTAAAGAGGCGGTTGAAAGTGAGGTCGCCTATAAAGTCGCACTGCAAAAAACACCGCCTGACAGTGATGATGAACTAAAACGATTAAAAGAACATGCTAAAACCCTCAGTGATGAAACGGGGATGGTCAACTATGTATCATCTGCCGAGTTAAATCACCTAGCTGATATTGACATTAAGACTCTCGAAATAGAAAGAGAAATCGATAATAGAGCTTCTCGAATGGGCACTTTGAGAGTGCTAAAGTTTTTTCACTGGTTTACTAATAGCGATCGACTCTATCAGCGAGATGTTGAAGAGTTGGCTAAGTATGAAAATAGTCAAAATAAGTTGCATGCTGATAAAAAGAGTTTAGAACAAAAGAAAGAGGCTTTTTATAGCTCCATGGCGGACAGGGTGCCTGTAGAGGCCGCCTTTCAAATGCCTAAGTTGCGATACACACATCAACTAATCGAAATAAAGCGCACCGGCTCCCAAAACTTAAGTTACATTCGCAGAGACTCGCTGAGTCAGTTTAAAAAGAATTGGCAAAAAATATCGATCGCAGATGTAAAACGATCGCTCAAATTAAATCGAGCTGGCATAGAAGGTGCGGCCAAGCAAGCCGCGCAAGGTTTAAAAGAAAATGTCAGCGGTAAGTTAGTGTTTAAAACGTGGCAAAGCAAAGAAGATAATTTTTTTAATCAGCTTAATAAAGAGTTATTTAAAGTCAGCCTAAATGGCGATGTCGTTCCTGAAGATAAACAGTTGACCGCAAGCGCGGAAGCGCAGTTGATGAGGTTTTCAGCAGGGGCGCAGTTTGCGGGGGAGTATGACCCTAAAAAGGGACGGATTCATTTAGGAGGGGAGACAAGCGCTGAATTTAGCTTACTGAAAGCCAGTGCCAATGCCACATTACGCCTGCCAAGCGAAGCAGGGCATGAACTTAAACTGAGCTACCAAGGTGACAGCGGTGAGCTAAAACAGCTTCATTGTGGGGTATTTAGAACCTCATTGATACTCACCGTTCAAGGTTCGGTCGGCGCTTGCGCCATGCTATCAGCTAAATTGCGAGTCGACACAAAACCGGGCGAGCTCAATGTAGGCGGTGATATGAATGGTAATGTATTTGCCGGTGGTATGCTAAAGAACGAAGCCGACCTTTCAGTCGAGTGGGCAAAACCGATAAGCCAAAATAGACTTGAATCAGGCCGTGTAGCTAAATCAACGGTCGCTAATTTTAGCGAGTTAGTAAAAATAACACCTAGTGCCTCTGTCGCGTTTGGCGTGGGGTTCGGGTTGGATTTTACGGTGGGTTATTCAAGAGGTAAGTTTATTGCTCATTTCAGTGGTCAGCTGGTGTTTGGACCCGGTGGCGCAGGAGGTGTGGCGGCTGAGTTAAAAGTGGAGCAGGTGATTGAATTGATTCAGTTTGTGCGACAGGCATTGGAAGAGTCAGATTTTCGGTTTTTGGAGTGGGTTACTGAGACTGCTTTTGACATGATTTCTAAGATTATGAGTTTGCATATTGCTGTTGGCGAAACTCTAAGTGTGCTAGCTAATTTATCGGAGGATCAGATTATTGATAAATGGAAAAGTCTGTCTTCTAATCAGAAGCTGGTCAAAGAGGAATGCAGAAATATATTGTCAACACCTAGTAATTTAAGATTCTTAACACCTATAGCAAAAGCTGATGTATTAGACAGGGTTTGTTTGACGTATTTCTTTGAGCCAAATAGCTTCAACTTAGATGATGATGAGCTGCAAGCGTCTGCTTGTATGATATTACTAGAGCGTATTGACTCAGAAAGAGAGTTTTTTGAAGTATTGCGATTGATGGGGAGAAAAGGCAATAAAGGCAACTCACATACTTTAGTTAGTAACTATAAAAGAATATTTGATGATTTGTTATTTCAGTCAAAGCAAAAAACTAGAGCACGGAATTGGCTTAAAAATAGAGCCGGATCTTTCTACCTTAGCCTTGAATGAAGGTAGTTAGTTCTGCATGACACACCTAAACCCAGTATCCAACCCCATTAATTCTTGAGGTTTATCTAAGCGAGAAACGGTTGTATTGCCCCAGAAATCATAAAACCGGCCGCCGCGAGAGACCTTGTGGTGATAAGTTGGTCCGCTTTTAAGTCCGCTTGTTTTGGCTGCTTTGGGCCCCTGAGGGTTATGCTCTGGTGAGTGTTCGTAATAATCTGGTTGGTAATTATCTAGAACCCATTCGGTTGCGTTTCCTGACATGTCGTATAAACCCAGAGGGTTAGGAGGGAAGCTTCCTGGTACCTTGGGAAGGGCACTTTGATCAAAAATGCCCTTTTTAGCTTCTTGAGCCATGTTTATGTCTACAACAGCCTCACCTGTATCGGTGGCAAAACGATACATCTGCCCACGGGAGCGAGCTGCATACTCCCATTGGGCTTCGGTGGGTAAATTAATAGCTTTATTACTGAGCTTGCCAACCCATTGGCAAAATGATTTAGCGTCAGCCCATGCAGCTGGTGCTGGCATTTTTGCGGCGAATCGGTCTGGGTTGTCGCCTCTTTTTTTATCATAGTTTTCATAGGATGACACATACCCCGTCACCTCCATAAACAAATCCATATCCCCCTGAGTCACTTCATACTTCTGAATAGAAAAACTATCCAAAGTCACCTTGTGGGCAGGGTAAGAATCAGCGCCTAAAGCCCAACCTAGCCCTGGGTTTCCCATCATAAATGAGCCGCCTTCAACAAACACAAACGCATTCATATGACGTTCGAGTAGGTCATTCACTTTATCTTCGGTGGAGGTGCAAGCGGTGAGGGTTATGGCTGCTAGTAATGTAATGGTTTTGAGGGTGGCGTTCATCCATGTCGTCCTTGATTCATTGAAATCCGTTTTCAATTTGGTGGGGAATTATAACAGGGAAGTGAACTAGGGTGAAAAAGTAATTGGGGGGGGTAGCGTTGCCCCGTGATTTTTAACATGACTTGGAGTGTAAACGTATAGGATAAGTTGTAGCCTTGATGAAAGGAGGCACGACTGTAATCAGGGGTGGGCTATTGGTGGTTTCAGTGTGGCAGGCCCCTTGAATCCGCTGCGCTGCATCACGGCTACGGGTATTTCAAACAATAGACCTGACATCTTTTATAACTGGGTTCTGAGTGGTTTTATAAAATTTTTATCGGGACCATTGCAATCCCTCCTGCCACTTTGATCCGTTCAGTAAGAAGGCAGGAGGTGCGATATACAAATAAAGACTATCGATTTCTGATAATGACACCGTCAATGCCGTCTAGCATTATGATGGCATTAAAGAATTCGCGTCCTTGAAGGGTGTTTAGCTCAACTAAGTGTTGACCTACAGTGCTAAGTTGACCTGTTAGTTCTTGGCCTGATTCAAGCTTAAGCGTGACGTTTTTGCCAGAGAGTTTGACTAAGAGTGTCTTTAACGTCTCTTGTTTGCTAATGCTGATAGCATTGTCTGACGCTAGAAGGTTAGACGAGGTGAAAAGCGATAGGCTAACAATAATAGACGATAGCAGAATGCGTCTTCTCATGATGAAATTCCTTTTCAAAAAGTGAGTTATGCTTAGCGCGTCAATGCGCGGGTGGGATTATATTCGATTGATCTTCATAGTGCCATTATTTAAGGCTATCCCCTATATAACGAATAAAACTAACCTAGCCTTAATAACCTTTGCATAGGCGCATACAGTGATGAGAGTTAGAAATATCTATTGGTTACGAATTAAAACCCAATAAATTTGCTCAATAGGCCTATATAAGGGAAAATAACCGCCTTTTTTTATTGTGCATTTTAAAGTGACAGCAAGCCCTAATCTCAGTCGCTTGAATGTAAAAATATTTTAAACTGTCGGTGGGAGACAATTTAATGCCATCTCGTAGAGATCTAGCAAACGCAATTCGTGCACTCAGTATGGATGCTGTTCAAAAAGCCAATTCTGGGCATCCTGGTGCTCCGATGGGGATGGCCGATATCGCTGAGGTTTTGTGGAATGACCACATGACGCATAACCCAGTTAATCCTGAATGGACTAACCGTGATCGATTCATCTTATCTAATGGTCATGGTTCGATGCTTATATACTCTTTACTGCATCTTACTGGCTACGATCTGAGTATTGATGATCTCAAAAACTTCAGACAGTTACACTCAAAAACCCCAGGTCATCCAGAATATGGTTATACCCCAGGTGTAGAAACCACGACTGGGCCGTTGGGTCAGGGTATTGCCAATGCGGTAGGTATGGCCATCGCTGAAAAATCAATGGCGGCGCAGTTTAACCGAGAAGGGCATGACATTATTGATCATAACACCTATGTGTTTTTAGGTGATGGTTGCTTAATGGAAGGTATCTCCCACGAAGTGAGCTCATTAGCGGGCACATTGGGTTTAGGTAAGCTAATTGCGTTCTACGATGACAATGGTATTTCGATTGATGGCGAAGTAGAAGGTTGGTTTACTGACGATACACCCGCACGTTTTGAATCTTACGGCTGGCAGGTTATCCCCGCTGTAGACGGACATGATTCAGACGCGATACGTGATGCGATTGCACAAGCCAAAGCAAATCCAGATCAGCCAACAATGATTTGCTGTAAAACCGTGATTGGGTTTGGCTCACCTAATAAAGAAGGCACTGAAGGCTGTCATGGTGCACCATTAGGTGATGATGAAATCAAAGCGACGCGTGAGAAACTAGGCTGGACGCATGGTTCTTTTGAAGTGCCAGACGATATTTATGCGGGCTGGGATGCAAAAGAAAAAGGGCGTGCCGCTGAAGCCGCATGGGATCAATCATTTGCTGCATACGCCGCTGAGTACCCTGAGCTAGCTTCAGAACTGACGCGACGAATGAAGGGTGAGTTACCGGCTGATTTCTCTGCAAAAGCTGAAGCGTATGTTCAGGAATGTCAGGAAAAAGGCGAAACGGTTGCGAGTCGTAAAGCATCTCAGAATACATTGAATGCGTTTGGTCCTTTGTTGCCTGAGTTATTAGGTGGTTCTGCTGACCTAGCGGGTTCAAACCTAACGCTTTGGAAAGACTGTAAAGGCTTAGAGAAAGACGACGCATCAGGTAACTATATATTCTACGGTGTGCGTGAGTTTGGTATGTCAGCCATTATGAATGGTATTGCCTTGCACGGTGGATTTGTTCCTTACGGCGCAACCTTCTTAATGTTTATGGAATATGCGCGTAATGCGGTACGTATGTCTGCATTAATGAAGCAGCGTGTGATCAATGTGTATACTCACGACTCTATCGGCCTGGGCGAAGATGGCCCCACTCACCAGCCTGTTGAACAGATGGCGAGCTTGAGAAATACACCCAACATGAACTTGTGGCGTCCATGTGACACCGTTGAGTCAGCGGTTGCTTGGAAATCAGCTATCGAGCGTCAAGACGGTCCTTCTTCATTGATATTCTCTCGTCAGGGCTTACCTCATCAGGATCGTACTGCTGAGCAGGTTGCGTTGATTGCGCGTGGTGGGTATATCCTGTCTGACTCAGAAGGTACACCAGATGTAATATTGATTGCGACCGGTTCTGAAATTGGTTTAGCTCAGAGTGCTGCTGATGCGCTTCGCGGAAAAGGCACTAAGGTACGTGTTGTATCCATGCCCTCTACGGACGTATTTGATGCGCAAGGTGCTGAATACAAACAGCACGTATTGCCTTTAGAAGTTTCAGCGCGAGTAGCGATTGAAGCGGGTATTGAAGACTTTTGGTATAAGTATGTAGGTCTTGATGGCCGTATCGTAGGCATGTCTACTTATGGTGAGTCTGCACCTGCTAATGAGCTCTATGAAGAGTTCGGCTTTACCGTTGATAATATCGTTGCTGTAACAGAAGAGTTACTTTAAACATCACTGTTTAAATATTTGATTGTTAGAGTGCAAACCTTCTTCTCGCAATATGAGAGGAAGGTGTTAACGTGAAGATCAATAATTGTTATCCATACAAGAGTTGTTGTAAATAAATGTCATACAGAGTGGCGATAAATGGATATGGGCGTATAGGGCAGTGTGTGCTCCGTGCGTTGTATGAGAATGGATATCGCGAGAAGATTCAAGTTGTCGCTATCAATGAGCTATCTGACATTGATACGATCGCTTATTTGACTCGATACGACTCTACACATGGCCGTTTTTCAGGCTCTGTCAATGTAAATGAGGGTCGGCTTTGCATCAAAAGTGGCAGTCGCTACAGCAATGCTGAATATGATAAAGATGCACATCACGATCATATTGAAGTGATTAGTCAAAAGTCCCCTGAAAAACTCCCTTGGAAAGCCTTAAATGTAGACCTTGTGTTGGAGTGTACTGGGGCGTTTGGCGACAGGGATGGCGCAGAAGCACATATCACCGCAGGCGCGGGTAAGGTGCTATTTTCACAACCTGCAGATGCTAATGTAGATAAAACCATTGTATATGGTATTAATCACGAATCGCTATCTAGTGCTGACCGCATCGTTTCCAATGCATCTTGCACGACTAACTGTATTGTTCCAGTTATTAAAGTGTTGCACGAGAAATTAGGTATTGAGCGAGGTACGATCACGACCATCCATTCAGCCATGAATGATCAGCCAACCATTGATGCGTATCACCATCAAGATTTACGCCGTACCCGTAGCGCAATGCATAACATTGTGCCGGTTGATACAGGGTTGGCAAAAGGCGTTGATCGACTACTCCCTGAAATGGAAGGTCGCTTTAGTGCTGTCGCGATCAGGGTGCCGACTATTAATGTATCGTTGCTCGACTTAACAATCAACGTCAGTCGAAATACCACTATTCAGGAAGTGAACCAAATATTATCAGGCGCCTCCCAAAATGGTTTAGGGGGTGTGTTAGGTTTTACTGAAGAGCCACTGGCTTCGTCTGATTTTAATCACGATTCACGATCGGGAATTGTTGATGGAAGTCAGACGCAAGTGAGTGATGGCAAGCTAGTGAAGGTATTGACCTGGTTTGATAATGAATGGGGGTTTGCTAACCGTATGCTAGATGTTGCATCGGTGTGGTTGGACTCTGCTAATAAGCGTTAACTATTGCTTGAAACTACCGTTAAAAATACTGTTTAAATTAGAGTACATGAGGATAAAGAATGGCGATCATCAAAATGACAGATCTTGATCTTGCAGGAAAGCGAGTATTGATCCGTGAAGATCTTAACGTCCCCGTTAAAGATGGCAAAGTCACCAGTGATGCACGTATTAGAGCGTCTTTACCCACCATTAAGTTGGCGGTAGAAGCCGGTGCAAAGGTGATGTTGATGACACATTTAGGTCGCCCCACGGAAGGCGAATTTGCAGAAGAGTTTTCATTAAAGCCTGTCGCTGAGCACTTGTCTGGTTTGTTAGGCCAACAAGTGGATGTGGTTGCAGACTGGCAGAACGGTGTTGATTTGCAAGACGGCCAAGTCGTGCTATTTGAAAATGTTCGATTTAATAAAGGCGAGAAGAAAGACGATGAGTCACTTTCTCGTGCTTATGCTGCATTATGTGATATCTACGTGATGGATGCGTTTGGTACGGCTCACCGAGCTCAAGCGTCAACTCACGGTGTAGGAAAGTACGCGCCTGTTGCTTGTGCGGGCCCATTATTGGCTGGCGAATTAGAAGCACTGGGTAAAGCGTTGGATAACCCAGCACGACCATTGGTCGCCATTGTCGGCGGTTCAAAGGTATCTACTAAGTTAACGGTTCTTGAGTCGCTATCTGATGTGGTTGATAAGATGATTGTTGGGGGCGGTATCGCGAACACGTTCTTAGCCGCAGCGGGTAACCCTGTTGGTAAGTCGCTTTGTGAACATGACTTGATTCCTAACGCCAAAGCATTGATGGCTAAAGTTGATGTGCCTGTGCCGACTGATGTTGTCGTGGGTAAGGCGTTCTCTGAAACAGCAGAGGCCACGCTTAAAGCCGCCGCTGACGTTGCTGAAGATGACATGATCTTTGATATTGGCCCAGACTCAGTTACCGCATTGGCTGCAACACTAAAAGAAGCTAAAACGATTATTTGGAATGGCCCTGTAGGGGTATTCGAATTCGACCAGTTTGGCGAAGGCACTAAAGCGCTTTCATTGGCGATTGCTGAAAGCGATGCTTTCTCGATTGCAGGTGGTGGCGATACCTTGGCAGCGGTTGATAAATACGACATCGCAGATAAAGTGTCTTATATATCTACAGGAGGCGGTGCGTTCCTTGAGTTTGTAGAAGGTAAAGTACTACCGGCTGTCGCGATGTTAGAAGCGCGCGGCACTAAGTAATGCATTGATAGAAATACGGTCATTCCCGCCTTCGCGAAGATGACAAGAAAATTGAGTAGCGAATTTTAGAGTGGGCACTGGCTAGTTTTTGTTACACTCTTTTTAATACATTGAATTAAACTTGCACGTATCATTACGTGGAAATAAATAAAAGGAAAAGCTCATGGCACTTATTAGCATGCGTCAGATGCTCGATCACGCAGCAGAATTTGGATATGGTGTACCCGCGTTCAACGTTAACAACCTTGAACAAATGCGCGCTATTATGGAAGCTGCAGACAAGACTAATAGTCCTGTTATTGTTCAGGCTTCTGCAGGCGCTCGCAGCTATGCAGGCGCACCCTTTTTAAGGCATCTTATTCTTGCAGCCATTGAAGAATTTCCGCATATCCCTGTTTGTATGCACCAGGATCACGGTACATCACCTGCGATCTGTCAGCGCTCGATTCAGTTGGGTTTCTCATCTGTCATGATGGACGGCTCGTTGATGGAAGACGGTAAAACGCCTGCTTCTTACGAGTACAATGTTGATGTAACACGTCGTACTGTGGATATGGCTCATGCCTGTGGTGTTTCGGTTGAAGGTGAGTTAGGTTGCCTGGGTTCTTTAGAAACAGGTCAGGCGGGTGAAGAAGATGGCGTTGGCGCAGAAGGTATATTGACGGCTGAGCAAATGCTGACAGACCCAGAAGAAGCAGCAGACTTCGTTGCGAAAACCGGTGTAGATGCATTGGCTATCGCTTGTGGTACTAGTCACGGCGCTTACAAATTTACACGTCCACCGACAGATGATATTTTGGCGATCGATCGTATTAAAGCGATTCACTCGCGTATCCCGAATACTCACCTTGTTATGCACGGCTCATCATCTGTGCCTCAAGAGTGGTTGGCGATTATTAATGAGTTTGGTGGTGAAATCCCAGAAACTTACGGTGTGCCAGTAGAGCAGATTGTTGAAGGTATTAAGCACGGTGTTCGTAAAGTAAATATCGATACCGACCTTCGTTTGGCTTCAACAGGTGCTATTCGTCGCTTTATGGGTAATAACCCATCAGAGTTTGACCCACGTAAATACCTAAAAGAGTCGGTTAAGGCGATGACTGAAATTTGTATTGCGCGTTATGATGCATTTGGTACATCAGGCAACGCAAGCAAGATTAAAGCAGACTCACTCGAAGTGATGTATAAGCGTTACGAAGCTGGCGAATTATAAGTCGGTCATAACGTATTAGCAGCAAAAAAAACCGTGTTAAATCACGGTTTTTTTTCGTCTGCGAAAATTCTTTATTGATTAGGCTGTTGTTGATGGGCAAACTAACCTGACGTTAGAATATACCCACTTACCACCCGAAAACTGCGAGATACTACCTTATGGATAAGCCGAGTAAACCTGCCAGGGATAAACTATTTTCATTTGCCTTGATCTTAATAGCGGGGTCGATTGCTTATTTCTCTTACTCGCTATTAAGTGTCAGTAAGCAAATACCCGCAATACTCGATCAAGTTAGTACTGTCAGCCAGCAAATTGATCGGACGACTCATAACATTGAGCCGATTCTCACGACCGTTCCCGACATTTTAGAGCGTGTGCCAGATATACTAAAAACCATTGATAAAACCACAGAATCAATCCCGCCCATTCTGGAAGAAACGGCTAAGGTTAGGGCATTAATTCCTGGGGTGCTGAGTGAAGTTGAAGCTGTTAGAGGCGCATTGCCTGCCATATTAGATCGAGTTGATACCCTTCAGAAGCAAGTGGCACAGTTACAAAAAGAGCTTCCTGTTATATTAAAGTCGGTAGAGGGTGTTACCGCGGTTGTGGGTGAAACCAATCAGCGGGTCGATAAAATTATTCCATTAGTTCCTAAGGTATTAGAAGAAGTTAAAACAACCCGTGGGGAAATTCCAGGGTATCTAACACGGGTTGAACATATTGTTGAAAACACCAAAGGTATTAGTGAAGAGGCAGGGAAAGGTGCGGTGACAGGTTTCTTTAAAGGAATTGTATCAACGCCTTTCGAATTATTAAAAGGGACGGAAGATAGGGTGCGTGCTAGCTTGAAAAATGAAGGCTTGCTAACCGATGAAGATTTCGAACTCGTTTATGAAGCTTCTGCAAAACTTTTACAGAACCAAGGTCAGAAGTTTCAGGCTTGGAGAAACCCCTCTAGTGGTAATGGCGGTAAGTTGACCGTAGTAAGAGGGTATCAATATAAAGGCCAAGAATGTAAAACAATACAGCTCTACTTCAAGACCGTGAATGGTAGTGAAGAAACAACAGATAACGACGTTTGTAAAAATAGTGAGGGTAAATGGGTCCCCGTGGATAAAAAATAAACCAGATCACTTATGTAGATAAAAATCCCTCTCATGCTTCTCTTCAAATGGCCGATAAGCTAATTAGACTAAACGCTTATCGCCGCCTTTTAGTAGAATTAGAGTAGGCCTACCTTTTCTCTAGTGGCGATTGTGGAGAGGAGAGAAACGTGAAAATTGACGCTAGTACTATTCAACTAACGGCTCAAGCTGCGCAATCTAGTAAGCTTGAGCAGCAAGAAAAATCCTCTATAAGGCTTTCTAGTGGCTCGCCTTCTGTTTCTGGAAACTCAGCAATCTCTGAGCATGAAGCAACGTACCAATATCATTCTAAAGACCGTTTATATTTATATTCAAATAGTCTTGTTTCTCGCGATGGTGACGCTTCAAACGAGTTCTCAAATAACCGATTGCTAACCGAAATGGTCGATGTTGCTTTAAGCGGCAAAGAAGCCATTCATGCGCTGACTATAAAAAATGGACAACCCGTAGGGCCTGCTATTCCTGGTTTTTCTGGGCAAGCGAAGATTGAAATGTCGCGTTATCAGTTTGTTTCTGAGTCACAGGATCTAGCGCTTAGTTCTAATGGTGTAATCAAAACTGAAGATGGCAGAGAGATCGATTTCTCGCTCTATCTTCAGTTAAACCAGCAAGCCACTTATGAAACCTCTGAATCATTTGTAATGGACGTTCAGCAGATGAGAGATCCCTTGGTGATAAATTTCGGTACTGATTCTGTCAGCTTAACTGACCAGTATTTTGAGTTTGACCTAGAAGGCGATGGAGCAGATGAGGTGATTGCGTCTCTTGCTTCGGGCAGTGGCTATTTAGTGTTAGATAAAAATGCGAATGGCATCGTTGATAACGGAACCGAGCTATTTGGTACGCGAACAGGGCAAGGCTTTGCTGAACTGGCGGAGTTTGACCATGATGGCAATCTATGGATAGATGAAAATGATGAGATCTTCTCACAGTTGAAAATATGGGTGGGTAATGAAAAGGGTGAACAGCAGCTTCAAACATTAAAAGAGGTCGGTGTAGGTGCAATATATTTGGGGCGTGCTGAAGGTCATTTTAATCTTCACTCGCCATCTGGTGCCGTGTTAGGTGATATAAAATCATCAGGACTCGTTTTAATGGAAGACGGTGAGGTCAGAACTATTCAAGAGATAGACCTAGTTGATCAGTCTGAGCCTGAGGTTGGAGCGCTGCAACTCAGCCCTATACCTATACCCATAGATGGTACTCTACTATCGAAGCGTGACGAACAGGCGCCGTCGGCAGACTTAAACGTTACCGTAATTAACAATGCACTCGAAAAGCTAGAAGAAATTCGAGCCCAGCAACGCGCTTATTCGGACAGTTTATTAGATAAAAAGCTTGAAGCCGGATCACCGTTGACAGAATTACTTAAAAAAATGGAAGAAATACGCCTAGAAATGCTTGAAAAACAGAGAGGAAACGCTGATCGTTTATACCGCGAATACGCCGCGAGGTTTTAGCGGGCGGGGAGTTATCAGCACTAGAGTAGCGATAAACCAAATGAAAGCAAAATGCTCACAATGGTCACTAAGATAACGCGCTCGGACGTACTCAAGCCAATTTTGGTGGCGGGCAAAGGTTCAAGATCTTGCATATTATTATATAGAATTCTATTTTGTGGGTTGTGTGCTAATTGTACCTCCTCTGATTCAGTGATGGGGGTTAGCAATTTGAAATTTTGTAAAAAATGGAGGGCGGTATACCTAGTTCACAATTTATTAATGCTGTGGTTATACCGCTTGGGCTTACCCATTATCTACCGCTATTCCCGCCTTTGCTTTGCGAGGATGACATAAAGCTGCATTGACAGTGTGTCAGGGTAGGAACTAGCTATGTACTCCCTTATTGTTTATTTCTTAATAGTAGATTGTTCAGGGTTAAGGATTTTAACCTCACGCTGAGGGAAGGGTATTTCGATACCATTTTCTTTTAACGTCTCTAGAATAATCAGCATCAAGTCTCCGCCGACTCTGTTTTTACCATCATCAACGCCATACATCCAAAACTCGACAAACATGTTGATGCCAGAGTCGCCAAAACTATCTATCTCACAGTCTGGACGCTCTTCAAATGGCACATCAGGGCCGCTTATAACTTGTTCATGTTCGGCTACGGCTACTTTGATAAATTCAACCATGCTGCGTACGTCTGTTGAATACGGCACAGAAAAATCGACACGAAACCTTTGCTTAGGATCTTTGTGAGTCCAGTTAACCATCAAAGAAGAAATGAACTTTTCGTTAGGTACTAAAATATCTTTCCCGTCGTAGGTTTCTAGTACGGTATAACGCATTCTAAATTCTCGAACAATGCCACTTCGGCCATCATCCAACTCTACAAAGTCGCCTACTGTCAGTGAGTGATCGAGTAAGATAATGATACCGGATATAAAGTTAGAGGCAATGGATTGTAAGCCTAACCCTAGCCCGACACCGAGTGCGCCACCAAATACGGCTAATGTGGCTAAATTGATCCCCATAATGTTGAGCAGTAGCAGTGCAACAATACAAAAAAGTACTACTTCAAATAGTTTGCTGAATACTTCTTTGGTCGGGACATCGAGCGATGGTTGTTTTCTAATGACTGCTTTGCCAAAGGTACTTGAGGCTCGGCCTAGCCAAAATAAGAAGCTGCCAAAAATCAGCACTCTGGTGACACCGTAAGCAGATATACTGATGTTACCGACGTCTAAAGATATTTCTTCAAGCGCCTTAACGACGGCAGGTAGCAAGCCTAATAAATGTAATATTAATATGGGTAATCCGATCCATCTGAACAAAGATGCAGCGAACGAATGCTGAACAAAAACACGTATCAAAGAATTGAAAAATAACAATACTGCAATACCTATGGCTGTTTCAATTAGCCAAGGTGTAAAGGCGAGACTTTTACCTGCCATTGTAGAAATTTGAAGGAGTATGATGGCTAATAGTGGAAATAAAATTCCGCCAACTCTAAAGGCTAGTTTACGCACAGGGTGAGCGCTATCTAATGGCTCATTACGAGTAAGGCCAACGTTACGCCTTATTTTATAAGCAACCGCAAACGACAATGCATAGATAACGGCAATAACAACCAGTTGAATATAAGTGCTGCTGTCACTGATTGCGAACTGAGCGGTTTTAAACAAGGATTCTAACGTTGTAGAAACTGGTTTTATGTCCATAGAGTGGTTGTTTCTTCTTATTGTGTATCGAGACTAAGGTTGCTGTTCAGTGACGCTTACTTGAAAGTGTAGTGCTATGTTTATGAGTTGTCACAAATAACTAACTATCGTTTTTCGATGACAGAGTCGATGTCCACCACCTTAATTTATGCGTTGTATGGCGCTGTAGCGATTAAGTATAGCTTGATACGCAAAATGGGGAGGGGCGTATTATTGAACTGCTCACGCCCCGATAACTATCTACGATTTACCTTTTTTCTTCTTAGTTGTTTTTGCTGCGGCTCGATTAGGGCCTCGGTTGCCGCTTTTTGCTGCATTTACTTTGTTTCGAATAATTTTGGTTTGCGTTGCCTTGTTTGTTCGGGCAGCGCGAGGGCTTTCTGCCAAGTTATTCCATAGTGTTTCTCGGCTACCTACCTCAAAACCAGGTAGGCTTTCACGCTCTATCGTGTAACCAATAAGGCGTTCTATATTATCAAGTACGCGCTCTTCCTCACGGCTTACAAATGAGATGGCCTGACCTTCTGCTCCCGCACGTCCTGTTCGCCCTATGCGGTGAACATAATCTTCTGCAAGGTAGGGTAGGTTGTAGTTAACGACATGCTCAAGACCTTGGATATCAAGCCCGCGAGCAGCGACTTCTGTTGATATGAGAACTTGAATTTTACCCGACTTAAAATCGGCTATTGCTCTACGGCGAGAGCCTTGGCTTTTATCACCGTGACAAAGTGCTACATCAAACTTTTCTTTTTTTAGCGTACGCATTAACGTATCTGCTTGCGCTTTTGTGCTGGTGAACACCAACACCTGAAACCAGTTGTATTTGTTAATGAGTTCTACAAACAGCTCGGCTTTGCGGCGCTCTTCAACAGGGTAAACAGTGTGCTTAACCGTATCGGCAGTGGCATTCTGTTTCGCGACACTCACCACTTCATGGTTAACTAATAGCTTGTGTGCAAGCTCGTTAACGGATTTGGATAAGGTGGCAGAAAATAATAATGTTTGGCGCTTCTTAGGTGCTTTTTGAAGCAGAGATTGCACATCTGCAATAAACCCCATATCTAGCATTCTGTCGGCTTCATCCAGTACTACATATTCAACCTTAGAAAGGTTAACGTTGCACTGTTCAATATGCTCTAGCAAGCGCCCAGGTGTTGAAATAAGGATATCGACACCGGCGTTAAGTTTTTTCTGCTGGCCGCTCATTTTCACGCCGCCATAGAGGGCGATGACTGAAAGCGGTAAGAACTGTGCGTAGCGCTTAATGGTGTCTGCTAATTGTTCGGCAAGTTCGCGGGTCGGCGTTAGAATTAGTGCACGCGTATTACCCGATAATGTTGGTTTTGGGTTGTCGTGCAGCCGTTGTAGAATGGGTATAGCGAATGCAGCGGTTTTGCCGGTCCCCGTTTGGGCATTAGCTAAAATGTCGCGGCCTCGTCGAGCAGGAATAATTGCGCGCTCTTGAATCGGGGTCATCTGACTGTAACCACAGGCATCAAGGGCTTGCTGAATTTCAGGAGCCAAATCTAAAGATGAAAATATCATGAAAAATCCTATGTAAATCGCGTACAGTCAAAATTGAAAGGGAATTATAAAGGATTTCGTCTCGCTTAGTGAGATCATTTCACTTCAGAGCGGAATGTTATTTAAGCGAGTCAATAAAATAGAGAACTTCTAGCGCTGGATATCTATAAATATCCCTAATCAGGCTGTTCTAGGGCTATTTCAAGATGATATTATTTCGCCATTAGTCTGACTTTGGGGTAGGCTAGTCGAACTTTCAAATATACCCTGTAATTGTTGAATATTGTTTATGACACAAGAATGGACTCGGAGTAGGTTAATTGCTGGAATGCCAGTCTTTGACTTTAAAAATCTCCCTGAATTGACTGAAGAAGCAAAGCGATACTGCCGATATTATCAGATCGATTTTTGCGATACGCTGCCCGATGTAAATCACTATTTAGGGAGTTTTGATTCGCTTGGTTATCGTATGGCGATGCATTACTACCTGCCAAAAACGATAAAGGGAACGGTGTTTATTTTTCATGGCTATTTTGATCATGTGGGGCTTTATGGGCACCTCATTAAACACTGCCTTGAGCAAAACCTAGCCGTTATTGCCTATGATCTGCCAGGCCATGGTTTATCGTCTGGTCGACCGACGGCGATTAAATCGTTTGATGATTATCAGTTAGCCTTAAAAAGCTGCGTAACACTTTGCCAAGACAATATAACCGCTCCTTTTTATGGTATTGGTCAGAGTACAGGTGGCGCGGTGTTGATTGATCATTTGTTAAATCGTACCCAGCAGTTTGCTGAACCGTTTTTTGAAAAGGTGGTTTTGCTGGCGCCATTGGTCAGACCGATGGGGTGGAAGGGCGCATTATTTATGCACTCTGTCGTAGGGCCTTTTATTAGTACTTGGAAGCGTGTTTTTTCAGAAAATAGTAATGATCCAGTGTTTATCAAATTTCTAAAAAAACATGACCCGCTGCAGTCGCGAATAATGTCTATTGAGTGGATTACGGCTTTACGATTGTGGATAAGAGCGATAGAAAGTACCGGCTCTATAAAAGGCCATGTCTCAATTGTTCAGGGTAAACGAGATATGACCGTAGACTGGCGTCACAATATTACGGTTCTACAACAGAAATTTTCTGAGGTAGATGTACATTATCTGCCCAAAGGGCGACATCATTTAGTGAATGAGTCCGAAGAAATACGACAGGACGTTTTCAATTATATTGATGGTGTATTAGCATCGTCTTAACGTGAATCGATTAAACTAAAAATTAGTAACCATTAGGAGGTTGTAGAGTAATGATTCGGAAGGGATTAAGTATTGCAATAGTATCTGTGTTGGCATCGGGTTGTATGACATACGACCCTTACACAGGTGAAGAAAAAGTGTCTAGTGCAACGACTGGCGCTGCTATTGGTGCATTAGCGGGTGCTGCGATTGGTGTTGCTTCTTCAAGCAAAAAAGACCGTGGTAAGGGTGCCTTGATTGGTGCTGCTGCAGGCGGCGCAATGGGAGGCGGTATTGGTTATTACATGGACCAGCAAGAAGCTAAACTACGTCACCAGCTGCAAGGTTCAGGTGTACAGGTTGCTCGTTCTGGCGATGAGATTACACTGATCATGCCTGGCAACATTACCTTTGATACCGGTAAGTCTAATATAAAAAGTAACTTTACAGATGTGTTAGCGTCAGTGGCGGTTGTGTTGAAGGAGTTTGATGAGACGGCTATACAGGTTGAAGGTCATACCGACTCAACGGGTTCGTTAAGCTTAAATCAGACGTTAAGTGAGCAACGTGCTAATAGTGTTAAGTACTTCTTGCAGACCCAAGAAATTCCATCAGGACGCATACATGCATCCGGTCTTGGACCTCGTTACCCAATTGCGAGCAACAGTTCGGCTGCAGGTCGTGAAGCAAATCGACGTGTAGAGTTGAAATTATTACCATTGAAGTAATAATTAATCGTTGAGTAATAAAAAAGGGGCTTTAGAGCCCCTTTTTTGTACCTGTTTGATTAAAAGCAGCCTAGTAAAGTACGCGACAACGGATCGTACCTTTAACCGCCTTTAACTTTTCTAGCGCTAGAGTGCTGTACTCTTTGTCTACTTCAACAACTACATAACCGACTTTTTCATTGGTCTGTAGGTACTGACCACCGATGTTGATGTCGTTATCAGAGAAGACTTTGTTAATTTCTGAAAGAACGCCGGGTACATTCTCGTGAATATGCAGCAAACGGTGCTTAGAAGGGTGTGCAGGTAACGCTACCTCAGGGAAGTTAACCGATGATACGGTAGTACCTGTGTCACTGTAGGTTGATAGCTTTTCAGCTACTTCAACACCAATGTTCTCTTGAGCTTCCATGGTGCTACCACCGACATGAGGCGTAAGAATAACATTGTCTAAACCACGTAATGGAGAAACAAATTCCTCTTTGTTTGATTTAGGTTCAACAGGGAATACATCAATCGCTGCACCCAATAGCTTCTTGCTTTTAATCGCTTCAGCTAGAGCTTCAATATCAACAACCGTGCCGCGCGCAGCGTTCATAAGAATGCTATCTTGCTTCATTTGCTCAAACTGTTCAGCACCAAACATATATTTAGTGGCAGGTGTTTCAGGAACATGAAGGCTGACAATGTCAGAGATTTCAAGCAACTCTTTTAATGTCCCTACTTGAGTGGCATTTCCTAGCGGTAGCTTTGTAACGACATCATAAAAGTAAACTTTCATACCGAGTGATTCAGCTAAAACACTAAACTGAGTGCCGATGCTTCCGTAGCCGATAATACCGAGTTTCTTACCACGGATTTCATAGCTGTTTACAGCTGATTTTAACCAACCACCACGATGACAAACTGCGTTTTTCTCTGGCACACCGCGTAGCAACAAAATCGCTTGAGCTAATACAAGCTCAGCGACACTACGAGTGTTTGAGAACGGTGCGTTAAATACAGGAACCCCTTTCGAAAGGGCTGCTAATAGATTCACCTGATTGGTTCCGATACAGAAACAACCTACTGCAATTAGCTTTTTAGCCGCGGCAAAAACATTCTCTGTGAGCTGCGTACGTGAACGAATACCAATGAAGTGAACATCTTTAATCTTTTCGATCAACTCTTCTTCTGAAAGAGAAGTCGTCAAGTATTCGATATTGGTATAGCCAGCAGCATTCAAGGTGTCGACGGCGGATTGGTGAAGCCCTTCAAGAAGAAGGAATTTAATCTTGCTCTTATCGAGTGACGTCGTAGTCATGATGTTTGATTAACCTTTGCATGGTAGGAAGCAATAGAATCAGGCTGGCTGGAGAAATAAAAATGACTAATTGAAGAAATTTTCATTGAAATAGCAAGCCGAGATCAACAGAATAAGCGCGATATGATACCATAATTAGCAGTGAGTGCACGGCATCAAATATAGAGTCGGCGTGATTTTAATCAAGACACCGCTATTTTTAGCAAGATTTTTGTGAATTAAAGGTTTCGAGAGAACTATGGCCCCAGAGCAGATGATTGAAGAGCTAAAAAACTTGGTTGATGAAGGTAAAGTAAGAGTTGATGAAGACTCATTGCAGACCTTTGGCAAAGACTGGACAAAAATCCATGAGCCTAAGCCTTTAGCGATTGTGTTCCCGAAGAGCACGGAGCAAGTGCAGTCTGTGGTTAAGTTTGCTAATAAGCACAATATCGGGCTTGTACCTTCAGGCGGTCGAACAGGACTCAGTGCTGGCGCGGTTGCCACTAATGGCGAAATAGTTGTGTCGTTTGATTACATGAATCAAATCCTTGATTTTAGTGCCAGTGATCGCACGGTTAAGTGTCAGTCGGGCGTTATTACTCAACAACTACAAGACTACGCCGAGCAGCAAGGGCTTTATTACCCTGTGGACTTCGCTTCTGCAGGTTCAAGCCAGTTAGGTGGAAATCTATCTACTAATGCAGGTGGTATTAAGGTGATTCGTTATGGCATGAGCCGTGACTGGGTTTCAGGGCTTAAAGTTGTGACCGGTAATGGCGATATCCTTGAGCTGAACAAAGACCTTGAGAAAAACAATACCGGCTATGATATTCGCCATTTGTTCATTGGTGCCGAAGGAACTCTCGGTTTTATTACCGAAGCAACGATGAAACTAACGCGTCAACCGACAAACCTTACAGTTCTGGTTTTAGGTTTAAGCGACTTAACCAATACCATGGATGTTCTTCAGACCTTCCAGCAGCAGATCGACTTAACCGCGTATGAATTTTTCTCTCACCAAGCGATGGGGCACGTATTGGCTCATGGTGATGTTCAAGCACCGTTTGAAGGTGAAGCGCCCTACTATGCATTGCTAGAGTTTGAAGCAATTTCAGATGACGTGATGGACGACGCTATGGCCTTGTTTGAAAAGTGCGTAGAAGAGGGTTGGGTTGTTGACGGCGTGATCAGTCAAAGCGAAACACAGGCACAAAACTTGTGGCGTTTGCGCGAAGGTATTTCAGAGTCTATTGCGCCCCATACACCGTACAAAAATGATATTTCGGTCGTGGTGTCTAAAGTGCCTCAGTTTTTACAAGAAATTGATGCGGTCGTTACAGAGCATTACCCTGATTTTGAAATTATCTGGTTTGGTCACATCGGCGATGGAAACTTACACCTCAATATTCTTAAACCTGCAGATCTTGCAAAAGAAGATTTTTTCGAGAAGTGCCTACAAGTGAATAAGTGGGTATTCGAAATCGTCGAAAAGTATAACGGCAGTGTTTCTGCTGAGCACGGTGTAGGCTTAACTAAAAAAGATTATTTGAGCTACACCCGAAGCCCTATTGAGATTGAATATATGAAGGGAATCAAGCGTGTGTTTGATCCGAACAATATCATGAACCCAGGGAAAGTGATCGACCTATAAAGACCTGCCCGGGTGAGTCCTGCTCACCCGGAATACCTTCAAATGGAGATGTTATGGCCTACCAACATCAGTTTTCTGATGGCGCAAAATTTGAACCCCCACTAGGTAAGGTTGTTTGTGTGGGGCGTAATTATGCCGAGCATGCAAAAGAACTTAATAACCCCATCCCATCGACCCCCATTCTTTTTATAAAACCAGCGACGACGGTGACACCTTTCTCTGAAGCAATCACATTGCCAAAAGGAAAGGGAGACACGCACTATGAAGTTGAATTAGCGATCCTGATCGGCAAACCGTTAACGGACGTTAGAGAAGATAATGGCGGTGCTGAAAAAATTAAAGAGGCGATTGCAGGTTACGGGTTGGCTTTGGATTTGACGCTGCGAGACTTGCAGGGCGAATTAAAAGCTAAAGGACATCCCTGGGAGATTGCCAAAAGCTTTGATGGTGCTTGCCCGTTATCCGTTTTTGTAAGCCCTGACGCCATACAAAACTCAGATAATATTGAGTTTTCATTAAGTATTAATGGCAAGCTGCGTCAGCATGGTCATACTAATGAGATGATTACAGCGGTAACGCCGTTAATAGCCTATATTAGCCAGCACTTTACACTAGAGCCGGGGGATGTAGTGCTAACAGGTACGCCTGCTGGAGTAGGGCTTTTGCCGTCTGGTGCTAAACTGGCTGCAAGTCTAGAATCTGTCTTGTATATTGAGACAGTCGTTAAGTAATAGACGCTAATTAATAGACTCTGTCGGATAATAACGCTATGGCTAAGAAATCAGTGACGACCCGAACTGGGCGCTTTATGAAGCTAGCAGGCATGACCGCTAGCGTCGCGGGCCGCTATGCGTCAGAAAAGGTGAGAAGTAGCTTTAGTTCTGATGACGAGAAAGAAGACCGCCGCTCGAAAACCTACGATAAAATGGCAAATGATATCGTATCGACACTAGGAGAGTTAAAGGGCGCCGTGATGAAGGTCGGGCAAATTGCCTCGCAAACGCAAGATTTCTTACCGAAAGAGTTCTCATCTGCGCTACAAAAGCTTCAAAAAGAAGCCCCTCCAATGGACTTCTCGCTTATTCGTCAGCAGATAAAAGATGAGCTTGGCGCAGAACCTGAAGCTATTTTTGACACGTTTGACCAAGAACCATATGCCGCTGCGTCGATAGGACAAGTACATCGAGCAAAAACTAAAGACGGGCGTGAAGTTATTGTAAAGGTTCAATATCCTGGGGTTGATAAATCTTGTGATTCAGATCTAAAGCAGCTGAGAATGACCCTTAAACTGGGTGGCTTGCTTAAAATACCCAAAGAAAGCGTAGACCAATTATTTCAAGAGATACTCGAGCGGCTACATGAAGAGCTGGATTATCAAAACGAAGCTACAAACATAAAGCGGTTTCAAGAATTTCATAAGGATGACGAAGGGCTTATAATCCCAACCGTGCTTGATGAGTTATCGACACGCCGGATATTGACGATGGAGTTGGTAGAAGGGGATCACTTAAGTGAGCTTGATCGGTCTATATATACCCAAGATGTCATTAACCTAATCGGTCATCGCATCTTCACGACCATGGCAGACCAACTGTTTAAATTTCAGTGTATTCACGGCGACCCGCATGCTGGAAATTTCGCTTTCCGCCCAGACGGCACCGTCATCATGTACGATTTTGGCTGTGTTAAGCAGCTAAAGCCAGAAATTGTGACAGCCTACAAAGCCGCGCTTAATGCGGGTATTGGCAAAGACTACAAACTACTTGATAAACGCTTGATTGAATTGGGTGTCAGAGTAGAAGGAAAACCCGCTTTGGATGAAGGGTATTACGCAATGTGGCGTGATATTTTTATCACACCCTTTGAGCATAAAGATGAAATTTACGATTTCGCACAAGCGAGTTTGCACACTAAAGTCGCGTCAAAAGCCCCGACGGTATTTAAGCACCTAGACTCTTTTAAGCCTCCAGTAGAAAGCCTGTTTATTGACCGTTTAATTGCAGGACATTACTGGATGATGAAAAATTTAGGTGTACAAGCGGCATTTAGAAATGAATTAGAAGCGTATTTGAAATAGAAATACAGCATTCATAACTAAGAAAGTTTGATTATTATACTTATGTGGTCATCCCCGTTAATATAATGGCATTAGTTTTTCAGCGCGCCTATTGGTGGCGGCACCTAGCCAAAATAGCGGTTAGATCTATTCTTTTTATCGGAACAATTTGTGGATTCAAGTAACGAAAAACGGCTTAATAAATATATCAGCGAGTCTGGTTTTTGCTCTCGCCGTGAGGCTGATAAGCTCATTGAAAACAATAGAGTGACCATTAATGGCAAACTCCCAGAACTAGGCACAAAGGTCGCACCTGGCGACGAGGTGTTGGTTGATGGACGGCGCATAAAAGCAAGCGCCGATAACAAGTCTGATCGTGTCTATATTGCGTACAACAAACCGATCGGCATTACCTGCACCACCGAGCATAGAGTCAAAGGTAATATCATTGATGATATACGCCATAAACAGCGAATTTTCCCCATTGGACGGCTAGATAAACCCTCAGAAGGTTTAATATTTCTGACCAGTGATGGCGATATTGTTAATAAAATACTAAGAGCTGAAAATGCTCACGATAAAGAATACATCGTCACCGTCGATAAACCGTTGAGTGAGCGCTTTGTTGAACGGATGTCACGTGGTGTCCCGATACTCGATACGGTCACTAAACCTTGTAAAGTGACCATTCAAAGTCGATTTGTTTTTAAAATCATACTCACTCAAGGGCTCAATCGTCAGATTCGTCGCATGTGTGAGTACCTCGGCTACGAAGTCACAAAACTAAAACGTACCCGTATTATGTCAGTCCACTTGGGCAACTTAAAGGTAGGGCAGTGGCGCAACTTAACCGATGAGGAAATGGCTGAAATAAACCAAGCAGTGGCCTCTTCAAATAAAACCCCTTCAGTGTCGAATACCACAGAGTTGCAATCCGAAACCGCTTCAAACCAGCCTACCAAACCCAAGAAGGACGACGGGAAACGTAACCCTCGATCAACGAGGTCAGAATCGAAGACTGCAAAGCCAAGATCAAAAAAAAGCACAGCTAAGCCTCGTGTCTCGAATGGTCGGTCGAAGCCTAAACCGAATTCAAAGCAGGTTAGAGGTAAGCGAGGAGTAAAGTAGCGGGCTATAGCGCGCACTTACCACCACTGCTTCGTACAAGAATGCTTTGAAAAAAGATTGCGTTATGGGCGATATATATTAGTAAGAATATATATCGCGGGTTGATGTGTCATCCTTGGCCACCTAATTCAATTTTAGATGCCAGGGGTTAGTGGATTCCCGCCTGCGCGGGAATGATGCGAGGAGTGGGGCATACGCTGGAATGACAAACACAGGGGGGGCATTATCAGCTCTTATTAAGCTTATTCTTGCGCAGTCTGTTTTGTCGTCGGGCTATTTTTCTTCCCTCGGTGAACTCCAGTACTTTAGTGTGGACACCTCGTGTGAATGTTTTGGTCTGCCCCTCTAACAAGTCAACGCCATATAGTATGGTAACTACCAATATTGATAGTTTAACCGCAGCGATTAGTGACCCCGTTGAGATTATGACGCCAATCGCAGCCAGTACCCAAATTGATGCGGCGGAGGTTACACCTACCACGACACCTTCTTTAGAGAGCATGACGCCTGCACCTAAAAAACCTATCCCGGTGATAACTTGTCCCACCACTCGAGATGGATCCATGGTCCCGCCTTCAAGCATGAAGGCGGTGGATAAGAATAAGTAGGTGCCTAGGATTATTAATGCTGATGTTCTGATCCCAACAGGCTTGCCTCTCAACTGGCGCTCAAGACCAATAATAGAACCGCAAAAAATAGCGGTTCCTATAGAAGGCCAGTCATAAGGGGATATATCAAATAAAAATGTCCAATTCATTTAAGATTGCTCATTAATCTATAGTCTTCGTATATAACGGTAGTCTATCAAGTTTACTTCGAGTTTAGGTTGGCTAATAAAGTTAACGCTTTTATAAAGGCACTAACGGACTCTAAAGGTGCTGACTCAGAGAGTGTATGGTAGCCAGAGGTGGGAATCTGTAATGTGGTCCCATCAACTAAGCCGTTAGACGATGAAATAATTCGTCCCATTTCAGTTGAGCCAATTGAATGAGGCTCTTCTCCTTTAGCTATTAGCTCGACATTTTTTTGTTCAACGTATTGATCTTTAAATTGATAGCTAATGCCATTTTCTTCACACAAAGACACGAGTTTGCCTGTTAGTTCTTTATTAAAAGATGCGTTGGCATCTTTGTTTCGTAATACCAAATGCTGCTTTTTAGCCGTTTCCAAGTCTGGATAGGGGCTGGTATCGACCACGATGAGTCGGTTAGTTGAACTGCCAAAGCGACGGAACCATTCTAGTAAATAACGCCAGCTCTTGCCTGCTTCTTCTTGGGCGGTGAAAAACATTGTGCCCTGAAACCCCATCTCAAACATATACACTAAGGCTGCTGCGGTAAGTACGTTATCTAATTGGCCAACGAGCGCTTCGTCAGTCATTTTTAATCTGTCGGTAAATGCAACCGGTGTACCGGCGACAAGGTGTTCCATTCCTTTGAGTTCGAAGATCAGGTTGTTCCGGTATTCGCAGATATAGGTACGATCAATGACGCCTTGTCCTCGATAGGCACCTGACCAGGGTTCGTAAGCAAATACGGTTTCAGACGCAAAACGGTCGACAATTTTTTTCATTAATAGTTCGCCAACGGAGTTGCCTAACAAGTCTGAGCGAGCACCGGCGACAAATGCGGCATACTGAAATTCGTTTGGGCCTGTACACATCAACCCATGGCGATCAATATGCGCTGAAAACATGACACTATCTGGTTTATTGCCCTGAGCGACCAAGACGCCTTCATACCAACTAACCTTTGCGCCACGTTCTTCTAGTTCACGCTGTAATACGCGGAAAAAAGAATGTTCTGCCCCAACCACACTCGGTGTTCGTATGAGTGAAGTTAATAATTCAATAAATGAAGAGGGGAGTTGCGTTCCAGTTAAAGCGTTGCTCATTGTTAGTCAGTCCAGGTCATGTTTATCAAAAAGGGTTGTTGCTGGGTTGATGCTTGCTACATCATGAATTGACGGTCTGGGCGTCCCAACTAAAATATAAATTTTTAGTAACAAATTGGGTATTCAAAGTGCTAAATATCATCATTTTAAATGTAATACAATGAGTATTTAGCGAACGTTGCACCGCCTCGCTCTTTACATATCAAAAAACGCTTATTTTGATAATAGATCATCGTGCAATGTTTGATTGCTTTTTAAGCTTCAATGGACTTAAGTGGATAGATATAAAGGACGTAATTTAACGACCCTTCATTGATAGGCAATATAAAATGACGGATAAAAAAGCATTGTTTGATTGGCAAGGGGCGCTACAAGAAACTTACCAAGAATTTATAAATCAGGTATTTCAGCATTTACCTCAGGTTATTGCTGCAGTACTTTTGTTATTGGTGGGGTGGCTCGCGGCTCGTTTATTACGCGTATTAGCACGCAAGATGATATTAGCTTTACCTGCAATGCTGCCTTCCAGTATTGGCAAGCGTGATAGTTTACATACGCAAATACTCTCTTATGCTCGTTGGGGTGGGAATATTGTCTTTTGGGCGGTATTTCTATTTTTTGGGGCGGCCAGTGCAAACCTGTTGCAGTGGGATTTCTTTTCAGGGTTATCAAGTGCTTTGTTGTCGTATTTACCCAACCTATTAACCGGCCTGCTTATTATTCTGGCAGGCTTTGCCTGTAGTGGGTTAATACGCACGGCAACGATTAGTGCTGCTAACTCTGCGGGTGTAGAAAAGGCTGAGATTCTGGGTACGACTGCTCAGCTCACGGTGATACTGACATCGGTTGTTATTGGTGTTCAGCAGTTGGGAATCAATGTGGACTTTTTGACCACCACCTTGATCGTTATGGCCGGTGTTTTATCTGCCGGGTTCTCGTTAGCGTTTGGTTTGGGGGCGCGTGAATATGTCGCCAATATTATCGGTGTGCAGGCGGCACGTAAGCACTTTCAAATCGGTCAGCACCTTCATATCGCTGGCGTTGATGGTGAGTTATTGGAGATTACCCCAACGGCACTGGTGCTCGACACTGAAAAAGGTCGTGCTACTGTGCCGGGCAAGCTATTTAATGATCACGTTTGTGAAATGGTATCTGAATCTCAAACGGCGAGCGGCGGTTCGCTATTAAAAAGCTTATTTCAAAAGAAAGAGGCCGCACTTAAAGAAGATATAGCATCTAAAGATGAGCCCCCAGGTAGCATTAACGATGAGCATAAAGCAGGAGATTGATATGGCTTCTCATGAGTTAAGTGTCGCCAAAACGTTTATTCAAACCCATGTAAATGCGGCAGCACGAGAGCTTGAGGGACAAAGTGCGGAGGCCGCTCGACAATTGCTGGAGGCGCTACCAGCCAATCAGGCTCACCGTATTTTAATGCATATGCTGCCTCCTTATGCTGCGCGGCTTTGCTGCCAGCTACCGATAAAATTGGCTGCGAGCTTTTTAGCCGATGGTGATGCTAACCATATTGTGGCGATACTACGTTGTATGCCGAGCAGTAAACGCAAAACACTGCTTAAAGTGATGCCGGATAAAATAGCGGCGCTTTGCCTGTTGTTGCTAAGTTATTCAGAGGATACCGTCGGTGCCAGAATGACGGCGGATATCATCATGCTGCCCAAGGGCATTTCTGTGGGTGCCGCACTCAAACGATTGGCCAGCAATCAGGGTGTAAGCGACAGTGACGCCATTCCACTAGTAGATGATCAGATTCAATTGGTGGGGTTGGTTAGCGTTAGAGCATTACTAAGCGCACATGATGACTTAGCCATTGAGACGTTGATTGATTCGACTCGACCTGCTTTATCGAGTCGAGCTAGCTTGGTATCGGTTGCCGAGCATGAAGGGTGGCACCGCTATGACACATTGGTGG